>CANQTB010000097.1 GCA_947626665.1 uncultured Eggerthellaceae bacterium | reverse complement strand
GTCGTCAGGTAGGCGTATTCCTCGTTCGAGGTGATGCCCGCCCCGTGACCGTCGTACACGCTTCCATCGGGAAGGTCGACGAAGAAGCGCTCGTCGCTTCCATCGGGAAAGCGCTTGTAGACCGGCGAGGCGCCGCCCTGCGCCATATAGCCGCTGAAGAGCCAGATGTCGCCGCCTTCCAGATAATCGATGTCCTGCTCAACGAACCCCGCGGAAATTCCGGGGATGGCGAATTCCTTCTGCGCCTTCGCATAGAAGTCGGCATAGGTGGTGCGCACGTAAACATTCAAAGCGATGACGGCGATGAGGAAAACCACGCAGATGACGAGCAGAACGATGAGAAAGATGCGCAGTACGCGATATGGTTTCCGTGCGGTTTCGTTCATGATTGCCCCCTCATCCGTGCGTCTGATCCGATCATTTCCCGCAACACCTCGGCATGCGAGCGGCGCTTATGGGTCGCCGTCCCGACGAGGGCAATGCTTTCATATTCGCCATAAAGTGATAAGAAATGCGAGAGTGCGTCGCGCTCCGCCATGGTTGCGCGATAGTCGGCTGCGAACTCTTCCCAAGGCAGCTTGCCTGCCAAATAGGGCGAAAGCACTTCCGCTTCAGGGGAGAAGAGCGTGTCGTGAACGTAGTCGGCATGGAGGATTGTCTTCACGAAGTAGGCAAGGTCATTGTTTTTCGTGAAGCCGGAAAGCTGGCTCGTATTATGGAGACGAATGTCGAGGACGAGATCGACGTTCCATCCGGCGAGTTTCTGGAAGAAGGACTCCGCTGACGTCTCATAGGCGCTGATGTCGTGAATCTGCACGTGAGGACCTTTCTCGATGGCATGGCTTTTGGCTTAGCTTACGCGCTCCGTTCGGTGGGCTTTCGCGCGGCGTGCAACTGTCACTGAGATGACGCTTCGCCGTGGCAGGTTCGCGGCTTGCCTCGCGATGCGGCTCCTTGTCACGCCGTCCGTATCGAAGTGCGGTTCGACAATTGCCATATCGATGGCTATAATCATCAGCCATGGCCATCGATATGAGACAACATTTCAGCATCGGGGCGCTCATCCGCTATTCGTTCCCCTCGGTGCTCATGACGATATTCACGTCGATCTACACGATCGTCGATGGGCTCTTCGTCTCGAACTTCGCCGGCACCACGCCCTTCGCGGCGATCAACCTCATCTACCCGCTCCTCATGATCTTCGGCGGTGCGGGCTTCATGATCGGCACGGGCGGCAGCGCCATAGTGGCGAAGGTGCGCGGCGAGGGCGACGACGAGCGCGCCAATCGTTATTTCTCGTTTCTCGTCTACGCCACGATGGTTATCGGCAGTGTGCTGGCCCTCATCGGCATGCTGCTCGTGAGGCCGGCTTCGTTGTTCTTCGGCGCCGAGGGTCAGATGCTCAAGCTCTGCGTGGAATACGGTTGCATCTGCATGATCTCATTGCCGGCATTTTGCCTGCAGTGGGCGTTTCAGGCGTTCTTCGTCACGGCGGGAAAACCACACATCGGCTTCGCCGTGATCGTCTGCGCTGGCGTGACGAACATCGTGCTCGACGCGATATTCATCGCCGGTCTCGGATGGGGGCTTGCGGGTGCTGCCTGGGCGACGGTTGTCGGCGAGTTTGTCGGAGGCGTGACGCCGCTGTTCTATTTCGCACGTCGCAATTCCTCGCTGCTCAAGCTCGTGCGCACGAAGCCCGAGATGCGAGTGCTCGGGAAGGCGTGCGTGAACGGCTCGTCCGAGATGGTGAATGAGCTTGCGACCTCGTTTGTCACCATCGTCTTCAACTACCAGCTGCTGCGCCTCATGGGCGAAAACGGCGTCGCGGCCTATGGCGTGATCGGTTATGTGTTCATGATCTTCGCGGCGGTCTATATGGGCTTCAACATCGGCACCTCGCCGCTCATGAGCTTCCAGTTCGGTGCGCAAAACCATCGGGAGATGAACAGCATCTTCCGCAAGAGCATCGGGTTCATGGCATGCGCGGGCGTGGCCATGTTTCTGCTGTCGCAGCTGCTCGCGGGCGTGGTGGCCTTCATCTACACCGGCTACGACCCTGAGCTCTGCGCGCTCACAGAATACGCCTTCAAGATATTCGCGATGAGCTATCTGCCGATGGGGATCGGCATGTATGCGTCGGCGCTGTTCACCGCGCTCAACAACGGGCTGATCTCGGCGTTGCTCTCGTTTCTGCGGGCGCTCGTGTTCGAGACCTCGATGGTCGTCATCTTGCCGATCCTCTTCGGTGCCGACGCCATCTGGTACGCCACGCCGGTTGCCGAGGTTCTCTCGTTCATCATCGGCGTCATTTTCATCCTCGCCCTCGGGCGCCGCTACGGCTATATGAGAAGCCGCGTGAGCGAGGTGCAAGGACGGCAAGCATAAGGACGGCGGCTCCGGGAGCTTCGCGAGACTGCCGCGCTCCGCTTCCTATTCCTCTTCCAAAAAGGCGCCCGTCTGGCGATCCCAGAGCTTCTCATAGGCGCCTCCCGCATTCACAAGGTCGGCATGCCGTCCGTCCTCCACGATTGTGCCGTCTTGCAGCACGATGATGCGATCGAGGCTCGCCACCGTGGAGAGGCGGTGGGCGATCACGAGGGAGGTGCGCCCGGCCATGAGCGTTTTGAGAGCGTCTTGGATGAGCTTCTCGGATTCCGAATCAAGGGCGCTTGTGGCCTCGTCCAGCACGAGCAGCGGTGCATCGGTGAGGATGGCGCGCGCGATGGCGATGCGCTGGCGCTGCCCGCCGGAGAGCTTCACGCCGCGCTCGCCGACGAGGGTATCGAACCCCTCGGGAAGCTTCTCGATGAATTCGAGAGCGTTCGCCTTCTCGGCGGCATCGACGATCTCGGCGTCGGTGGCATCGGGCCGTCCGTAGGCGATATTGTCGCGAATCGTCCGATGGAAGAGCAGCGGCTCCTGCGGCACGTAGGCAATCTGGCGGCGAAGGCTCGCCTGCGTGGTGGTGGCGATGTTTTGCCCATCGATGAGGATCTCGCCCTGCTGTAGGTCGGCCAGGCGAAGCAAAAGCGAGGTGAGCGTCGTTTTCCCCGATCCCGAGCGTCCCACCAAGCCAACGCGTTGCCCTGCGGGGATGCGAAGGTTGAATCGTGTGAACACGTTCGCGCCCTCGGGAGCGTCGGGGTAGTGGAAGCTCACATCGCGAAAATCGATCTCGCCATTGCCCACCACGAGGTTCGGCGCGTCGGGCTCATCCGCCACAAGCAGCGGCTCGCGCAGGGCCACCGTGAGGTCGTGCGCGTCGCCGATCGAGCGGTTGAGGGTCTGGAAGGTGGAGGAGAGGCGGTTGAACTGCATCGTGAGGCTGTAGGTGTAGTTGAACATCATCACGAGGATCCCCGGCGTGATGCCGAACCACGCGTTTCCTCCCGCGACGAACACAATGCAAAGTCCCATGATCATCACGATGATGGTGCTCGTCGCGGCGCCGCAGCGGATGTTCGCGCGCATGCGGCGCGAATCGGCAGCGAGAACCGTGTCGTTCGCCTTCCCGAAACGCTCGCGCTCCCAATCCTCGCGCCCCGAGGTCTTCACGGCCATGATGTTGGTGATCGCATCGGAGAGCTGGCCGGAAAGCGCATTGCTTGCCGCAGCGGCATTCGCATTTTCGGGGAGGATGCGCGTGTAGAGCTTATACACCACGAAGACGTAGACGATGAGGAGCACGATGAGAAAGCCGACGTAAAGCGGCACATCGGCCACGAGCATGCCGATGGTGAACGCGACGGCGCTCACGATGGGGATGACCGCGTACACAAAGCATTCCATGAGCGTAGTGTAGGCTGAGATGAAGCGCTGCACCTGTGCGACGAGCGAGCCGCCGAAACGATTGGAGTAGAAGGTCATCGACTGGTTGGAGAGCGTGTCGAAGGCCATGGTCGTCAGCTGATAGCCGCCGCGGATGGTGGTCTTTGCGCAGAAATAGTCCTGCAGCTTCGAGCACACCTGACCGGCGATGTTCACGGCGAGCATGCCGGCGATCAAGGAACCGAACACGGTGAACACCTCGTCGGCAGCCGTTCTGCCTGCGGCGACCTGATCGACGACAAGCCCCATGAGATAGGGGTTCATGTACGAGAGGAAGAACGAGAAGCCCAGCGTCGAGAGTACGGCGCCCAAGAACCATGGCCATTGCGCGCGCGTCGCCGTCCAATAGAAGCCGAATGTATCGCGTGTGACTGAACGTGATTTCGCCATTGTGCCCCCTTTGTCAGCTGCGGCAGGCGAAGCCGAGCAGCCGATTCGATGAGATCGTTTAAAGCCTCGGGCGACCTTTACCTTCGATGTGCAAATATCCCGTTTCGTTTAACCAGCGGAAAGCAGGTTGGTCAATAGCGCGGAAGATTTGTTTCACGAAGAATATAAAGTGGGCGATGCTTTGTTTCCAAGTAAGTTTTGGCAAGATATTGCCCAAAGATGCCGAGACAGAAAAGCTGCAATCCGCCGATAAAGATGATCAGACAGGCAAGGGAAGGCCAGCCAGCCACCGGATCGCCGAAGAGCAACGTGCGAACAACGATGAAGATGATCGCGATAAGGGCGATTAAGCACAAAATGACGCCTGCGGCTGAGGCAACATAGAGCGGCGCCGTTGAAAACGCGACAATGCCCTCAAGCGCATAGCGGAAAAGCCCAAAGAGGCTCCATTTGGTTTCGCCGGCAACGCGGTCGGTGTGCGGATATTCCAACCATTTCGTTTGAAAGCCAACCCAATCGAAGATGCCTTTCGAAAAGCGGTTGTATTCCCCCAGCGAGATGATTGCGTCAACCATCGGACGCTTCATCAGGCGGAAATCCCGAGCCCCCTCGATGATTTTCACCTTTGAAATACGGTTGATGATGCGGTAGAACCCACGCGCGAAGAGGGAGCGGATCGGCGGTTCCCCTTTACGAGATGTGCGCTTGAGCGCGACATTGTCATAATCGCCCGAGAGCAGTTCCTCATACATGAGGGGAAGAAGTGACGGTGGATCTTGGAGATCGGCATCAAGGGTGGCTATCAGATCGCCTGAGGCCGCACTGAGGCCCGCATAAAGCGCCGCCTCCTTTCCGAAGTTTCGCGAAAGCGAAAGGTAGTGGATGGTGAGCCAAAACTGCTGATGATCGCGGACAAGCTGCTTTATTTCCCCAAGCGTGCCGTCGGTTGACCCGTCGTCGACTAAAACCAATTCGAAGCTGAGTTCTTCGCCGTTTGCTCGGGCGTTGTTGTGCATGGTGGTGGCAATCGCAAGGAATTCGTCGAAGAAATAGGGGAGCGCCTCGCCTTCGTTGTAGCAAGGAACCACAGCCGAAATCATCGTCATCGCAAAACTACCCTTTTCTCACGTATCCGAAGCCTGTCAAGCGTTCTTTTTCACCGCCACAAGTATACCGGCCTTTTCGTGCTTTTATGCTCAATTGTTTGCGATGCGTGCGAATACAAAGGGAAGTTGCTATAATGCGGAAAGTTATTGAACACTGTGTTGATTTTCCAACGAGCTGTTCAAAATCAAACATACTGTTGAATAGTTGATCGACGGGGCTTCGTGAAAGGATTGCGGGATGGAACTGGTGCTTGAGAGGGAAACGCCTCGCGTGCAAGAACACGATGAAGCGCCTTCTGCCCAGGCGCTCGCTGGGAACGAGACCGTTGGCGAGGTTGAGAAAGATCGCCGCATCGCGCGTTCGAAACGGGCGCTGAAAGACGCCTACATTTCCCTTTTGCTCGAGCGAGGGATCGGCGGCTTCACCGTCAATGATCTCTGCACACGGGCCGATTTGAATCGCGGTACGTTCTATAACCACTTCGCCGATATGGACGAGCTGCTCGTTTCACTCGAAAACGACGTCATCGAGGATCTGCGGCATTTCCAAGAGCCCATGCGCAACATCGGCATCGCAGGGCTTTTGCGCCATAAACTGACGGGTGAGCCGTTCCCCTTCTTGGTCGATCTCTTCGATTATCTGCGCGAGCAGAGCGATTTCTTCATTGCGCTGCTCGGCTCCGGCGGCGATACGCGCTTTTCCGCCCATCTGCGCGACACGGTATGCACCGATCTCGTGCTCGGTGTTTTGCATAAGGACTATCGCGATGCGCCGACGGCTTTCGTGAATTACTACGTGGCCTTTTACGCCTCGGCGTATCTGGGCGTGATTTTGCAGTGGTATCTGACTGGTATGAAGGAGTCGAGCGACGAGATGGCGCGTATCGCCATGAGGCTCTTCCTCATCCAGCCGGGCGATCCGATTGAGCTTTAAGGGAGGGGGTTGATCGGATGACGGCAGAGATGACAATGCAGCGTGAAGTTGACCAAGTGGCTGAGCATGCGCCCGTGCATGCGCCCGAGGGAAGCATTTGCGCGCAAGCCGAGAATGGCGCGTTGGCGCAGCCCGAGGGCAGCCGCTCCCTGCACTTGGGAATCGACGTCGGCTCGACGACGGTGAAACTCGCCGTGCTCGACGACGAGCACCATTTGCTGTGGTCGGTCTATCGGCGCCACCATGCCGACGTGCGCGCCACGATTGTCGAGGTGCTGAAAGAGGCCGCCGAGGTGTTTCCCCATGAGGCGATGACGATTGCGATCACGGGCTCAGGCGGGCTCTTGCTTTCGCAATGGCTCGGCATTTCCTTTATCCAAGAGGTGATCGCCTCGAAGACCGCCGTGGAAACGTTCATTCCCACCACCGACGTTGCCATCGAGCTTGGCGGCGAGGATGCGAAGATCATCTATTTCGATCATGGCATCGAGCAGCGCATGAACGGCACGTGCGCGGGCGGCACCGGTGCATTCATCGATCAGATGGCCTCGCTGCTTGACACCGATGCGGGAGGGCTCAACACGCTTGCGGAAAGCCATCAAACGATCTATCCGATCGCGAGCCGTTGCGGCGTTTTCGCGAAGACCGACGTGCAGCCGCTTTTAAATGAGGGTGCGCGCAAGGAGGACATCGCTGCCTCGATTTTCCAATCGGTGGTCACGCAGACGATCTCCGGCTTGGCGTGTGGCCGCCCCATCAGGGGAAACGTCGCCTTTTTGGGCGGGCCGCTGCAATATTTGCCCGAGCTGCGCGAGCGCTTCTACGAGACGCTCGATCTTTCCGGCGATGCGATCATCGTGCCGGACAATGCGCATCTTTTCGTCGCCTGTGGCTGCGCGATTGCGGGCGGTGCAACGGGCATCGGCGAGGAGGCTCCACAGACCGAGACACTTGCCGATGTGCTGAAGCGCCTTGAGAATTTGGGCGACACGCAGGGGAGCGAAGTGGTGCGCCTCGCGCCGCTTTTCGCCAACGAGCAGGAATACGACGAGTTCGTCGCGCGTCACGGACAGGAGAAGGTGCGGCGCGGCGATCTCGCGACATATCGTGGGACGGCCTACCTTGGCATCGATGCTGGCTCGACGACGTTC
>CANQTB010000096.1 GCA_947626665.1 uncultured Eggerthellaceae bacterium | reverse complement strand
CTTGGCACTCGGGGCAGGTCACCTCTTCGCCGCCAACGCCAAGGCCCGTTCCGTCACACTCAGGGCAGGGCGAGAGGCGATCGTAGACGACCTCCTTCTTTACGCCGCTCGCGACCTCTTCGAGGGTAAGGCGCAAACCGACGCTCATGTCACGACCTTCCTTGCGAACGGTACGCGCACCCCCGCCACCGCCGAAGAAGGTGGAGAAAATGTCCCCCATGCCGCCGAACCCGCCGCCGAAGAGATCCTCGAGGTCTACGTAGCCCGGACCGCCTGCTGATCCCGCATTGCCGGGGATCGTGCCAAAACGGTCGTATTGCGCCCGCTTATGCGGATCGGAGAGCACATCGTAAGCTTCATTGAGCTCTTTGAAACGCTCTTCGGCATCGGGCGCCTTATTCACATCGGGATGCAGCTCGCGCGCCTTATGCCGAAATGCCTTCTTTATATCGTTTTCCGACGCGTTTCTCTCGACGCCGAGTATCTCATAGAGGTCTTTTGCCATAGAACGTTTACTACCCCGTCTCTTCTCTCTTACACCCTCATGCCGGCACACTCATGTCGGCACTCTTATTCCTGCCCCACGAAGGCTTTTCCGTTGCTGCTGTCTTCCTCAGTCGTCCTGTAGCGCCGCGCTTGCCGCACGCACCGCACGAATGGCACGACGGTAATCCATGCGCGTCGGCCCGATCACCGCCACGATCCCCGTCGCATCGCCGCGGCCAAATTGGGTTGCGACAAGCGATACGCCCGTAAGCGATTCATCGGCATTCTCGCTCCCGATGCGCACAAGAAGCTCGGACGGCGTAAGCAACGCTTCGTCAAGCAAATGCACAAGTACGACATCATCCTCCAAAACGGACATTATGGGAAGAAGTGTTTGCGCATGTGTGAATTCTGGTTTCGCCAAAAGGGCGGAGAGGCCGCCTTTTCGGGCGCGCGAAGGGCTCGCCGCATTCAAACAGGCGGCTATCTCATCGACAAGACGCAAAATCAAAGGATCGAACGGCGTCGTTTTCGCGGCCTGCTCAAAAAGCGCGAGCATGTCGGCAAGAGCCCGCCCGGTCGTGAAATGACCAAGCACTTCTTCGGCGCTGCGCAGCTGCTCGGGCGTAATCTCGTCCGAAAAGCCGATCTGACGATTGAAGACCTGCCCATCTTCGGTGACGATGACGATAAGCACAAGGTAGGGTGAAAGCGAGATAAAAGAGACCTGGCGAATCGTGACCGTGACCACCGAGGGCGAGACAACCACTGAAAGGCAGTCGGTTAAACGCGAGAGCGCGCGCGATGTTTGCTCCATGAGATCGTCTAAGGCGCTCGCGCTTTCCCTCATCGATTGGATGAGGGACTCATCTGCGGAGGAATCGAGCCGCCCCGATGCGATCAGATCGTCAACGAACGCACGATATCCCGCATCAGTGGGAACGCGGCCCGATGAAGTGTGGGGCTGCGTGATGTACCCCGCTTCCTCAAGGGCAGAAAGCTCGTTTCTCACCGTCGCCGGGCTTACGCCAAGGTGATAGCGTTCCGTCAACGTTCGCGAGCCGACCGGAAGCGCTCGGGATATATATTCCTCGATAAGTGCGATGAGGACGCGTTGCCTGCGATCGCTGAGCATATCCCCTCCTAACTTCAGGTCGTTCCTTTTTCCGTTATTTTAGCAGCCGAAGGCGAAGAGTGCTTAATCGGATTGAATCTTCTTCTCGTTCTTTCACACATTCCCTACGCTACAATAACGTCATGGAATACGAACCGTATCGCGCTCTCTATATTCATATCCCCTTTTGCAAGAGGCGGTGCGCCTATTGCGATTTTCACACGTGTGAGATAGCGCGCGATGACCCAAGGCAACAACGTTATGTTGAGGGGCTCATTGCCGACATCGTCCATCATGCCAAGGCCCATGAATTCAGCGATCTTGAAACGATCTACATCGGCGGCGGCACGCCGAGCTATCTTCAACCCAAACTTCTCACGAGCCTGCTTTATGCGCTTTCAAT
Source organism: uncultured Eggerthellaceae bacterium (assembly GCA_947626665.1). Classification (GTDB taxonomy): domain Bacteria; phylum Actinomycetota; class Coriobacteriia; order Coriobacteriales; family Eggerthellaceae; genus CANQRF01. The sequence continues at coordinate 5,418 of CANQTB010000096.1, read as the reverse complement.
ATTTGCGCCCCTTCCATCCCAATGCGAACACGCAGGGGAATTCACCATCGAGGCGAATCCCGAAAGCATCACCGAGGCCTTCGTGAAAGACATCTTCGCGCTTGGCGTGAATCGCCTCTCCATCGGCGTGCAGAGCTTTGATGACACGGTTCTTCGCCTGCTCGGGCGCGTCCATGACGCCGAAAAAGCACATGATGCGATCCTCTTGGCGAAACGGCGCTTTGAGGCAATATCTCTCGATCTTATCTGCGGCGTCCCAACGCAAACGGAAACGAGCTGGCACGAAACGCTTGCCGAAGCAATATCAAGCGAGGCGAACCATATAAGCGTTTATCCTCTCACGCTCGAGCCACAGACGCCGCTTGCCCGCGCAATATCATCTGGCGAGCTTCCGCCCATCGATGAGGACCGCCAAACAGAAGATCTTGAATATGCCGAGAAGGCGCTCACGTCGGCAGGATATGCGCGTTATGAGACATCGAACTATGCGAAAGCGGGCTTTGCCTGCCGTCACAACCTCGCTTACTGGACCTCGCTCCCCTATTTGGGATTAGGGGAATCGGCGGTCAGCATGCGTCAGTCGGAAACCTTGCGTGAGCGCATTATGGATGGTGCCGTCATCGAGCATTTGAATGAGGCCCAGATGGCCGCCGAAGACCTGATGCTCAGGATGAGGTTGGCCCAAGGCATCGATATAAACGACATCAGGGAAAAGGCAGCGCTTCTTGTCGGTTTGCACGATACGATCGAGGAGCTTGTGCAGCTTGATTTGGCTTTTTGGGATAAAGGCTCGCTGAAACCGACGCATCGGGGCTGGTTGTGCGGAAACGAGATCTTCGGTCGGCTTCTCGCCCTCGCTCCGTAGATTTGCCCATCATCGCTCCTTAAGTCTGATCATTCAGAGAGCGAGCATCGTTTCCGGAGACTTTCGCTTGCAGCTCATCGAAGAGATTCTCGAAGTCTTCAAGCGTCTCGCAATGCGAAATGCGCTCACGTGCAGCGGCGGCGCCGGGAAGGCCCGCCATATACCACATAGCATGTTTGCGAAACGATCGTATATTCGGCGATGCTTGAGCTTGCGCCTTCGTGCATAGATGGTCAGCAAGCATTCGGGCATGGCGGCGCGCCATCTCGATGCGCTCAAAAACCTCCGGGGGATTTTCCCGACGACCATCGAAGAGGGCGTGTATCTGGGTGAATATCCACGGATTTCCCTGGGCGCCCCGCGCGATCATGAGGGCATCGCAGCCGGTTTCCTCAATCATACGCTGGGCGTCATCAGCGCTTTTTATGTCGCCGTTGCCGCACACCGGAATGCTGAGCGCCTCTTTCACACGCCGGATAACGTCCCAGTCGGCTTTTCCGCGATAGAGCTGCTCGGCGTAACGTCCGTGAATCGTCACCATATCAGCACCGGCGCCTTCCATACGCTTGGCAAACTCAACAGCGTTTTCGCTTCCGATCCGGTAGCCCCTGCGCATCTTCACCGTTATCGGAGTATTTTTCACCGCGCCTTTTACCGAAGCGACAATCGTGAAGGCACGTTGCGGATCATTCATCAATGCGGCCCCGTCGTCTTTCGAAACGATCTTATGCGCCGGACAACCCATATTGATATCAAGGCAGGCAAGCCGGCCACCGAGAAGTTCCTCCACCAACGCCGCTTGCTCGGCGAGCATTTCGGCTTCATGCCCGAACAATTGAACGCCGACCCTGGTTTCCGCCTCGCCGAGACAAAGCATCGCTTTCGTCTTTTGCGAACGATAGGCAAGCCCTTTTGCCGAGATCATCTCCGTAAAGGTGAGGTCGGCTCCCGCTTGCGCGCAGAGATCGCGGAAGACGATATCGGTAACGCCCGCCATCGGAGCCAATATCGTAAAAGGCACGCGCTTGCTCCCCTCTTATCCGTTTACCCTTTGTCCATGTTCAATAAACAATCCTTATGGTATTGTCGATTTCAGTCAAGGCGGTTTTCCTTTTACATCTTTGTCTATGCAGGCAAATTTCGCAAAAGGAGCAGCATGTCTGCATATGATATCGAGAGGAGATAGTTAAATGGCAGATTTTGACGCAATCGTCGTCGGCGCCGGATGCGCCGGCTCGGTCGCGGCATACGAGCTTGCCAAGGCGGGTAAAAGCGTGCTTTTAATCGACCGTGGCAACTTTGCCGGCGCCAAGAACATGACGGGAGGGCGAATTTACAGCCACTCCCTCAAAGAGGTATTCCCCGACTTTGAACAAGAAGCTCCCCTGGAGCGCAAAGTCACCCACGAGCGCATTTCGCTCATGACGGGAGATTCGAATTTCACGATCGACTTCTCAAGCAATGATATGCTCGTTGCCGGTCAGGATTCCTACACCGTCCTTCGTGCACCCTTCGATCAATGGCTTGCGGAAAAAGCGGAGGAAGCTGGAGCCGAGACGATCTTCGGCATTCCGGTTGAGGAGCTTGTGAAAGACGACGCCGGAAAGATCATCGGTGTCCGTGCAGGCGAAGACGAGATCACTGCCGAGGTCGTTATTCTCTGCGATGGCGTGAACTCCCTGCTCACCAGCCAGGCGGTGGGCGCTAAGAAGCCCTCTGCCGATATGATCGCCGTCGGAATCAAGGAGGTTTTCGAACTCCCCGCGTCCGTCATCACCGATCGCTGCCAGACGAACTCCGACGACGAGGGAACCGCATGGCTCTACGTCGGCGATGCAACAAAGGGCTCGTTCGGCGGTGGATTCCTCTATGCGAATAAAGAGTCCATCTCCCTCGGCCTCGTTGCCGGCATTGAGGCGGTTGCCACCGGTGGAAGCGAGCCGATCTATCAGATGCTCGAGGACTTCAAACATCATCCGCAGGTTGCCTCGATCATCAAGGACGGGAAACTCGTCGAGCATTCGGGGCACATGGTACCCGAGGGCGGCAAGAACATCATGCCCGAGCTTGTCGGCGACGGTGTGATGGTCGCAGGTGAAGCGGCCATGATGTGCATCAACTTGGGCTATCAGGTTCGTGGCATGGATTACGCCGTCGCCGCGGGCATGCACGCGGGCCGTTGCGCTGCCGCAGCCATCGACAAAGGCGACACCTCGAAGGCCGGCCTTGCCCCCTATGTCACGGCGCTGGACAATTCCTTCGTCATGAAGGACCTCAACAATTACCAGAAGACCCCGTTCTTCCTCGAGAACTTCTCTCGCATGTTCAACGATTACCCCGCTCTCGTCAAGAAGGCCATGAATGCGATGTTCATCGTTGATGGCACGCCGGGGCAACCGCTGAAATCAACCATGATGCCGCTTCTCAAAGAAGTGGGCTATATGAACCTGCTCAAGGACGTGAGAGGAGCGATGAAAGCACTATGAGCCGTACCGATTACACCGTTAACGTCGACGAGTTCCTTTCGCTGAACAAATATGAGGTCGACGAGTCGAATGCGCATATCGAGCTGGTTGACGATCCCTCCGATTCCGAGTTCGACAAGCTTATCATGGTCTGCCCCGCCGCGCTTTACAAGCGCGATGCCGACGGCGTGAAGACCTTCGATTACGCTGGCTGTCTTGAATGTGGCACCTGCCGCATCATCTGCGGCGACACTATCCTGAAAAAGTGGGAGTATCCGGGCCCGACCATGGGCGTCGAGTACCGTTACGGCTAAGCCGTTTCCCCTTTGGGGCCATGTGCCAACAGCATGTTCGAGGGGCGCTTCGGCGCCCCTCTCTTATGCCCATATCGGCAAGGGGCCGCATCATCTGGCAGCGGCGAACGTGCGCCTTTCGGCAAAAACCGCCGCAAAAACCGCCGCGGCGAACGAAAGCCTATTCGTCGGTTTTCAATATCGCGAGGAATGCCTCTTGGGGAACCTCCACGTTCCCGAGCGCCTTCATGCGCTTTTTGCCTTCCTTTTGCTTTTCGAGGAGCTTCCGCTTACGCGTGATGTCGCCGCCATAGCATTTCGCCAGCACATCTTTTCGCTTCGCCTTCACGGTCGCCCGCGCCAAAACGCGTCCGCCGATCGCCGCCTGTATCGGCACTTCAAAGAGCTGCCGAGGAATGATCTCCTTGAGCTTGCTTACCAACACGCGGCCCCGATCGTACGCCTTATCGCGATCGACGATGAACGAGAGGGCGTCCACCGGCTTTCCCGCAATGAGAATATCGAGCTTCACGAGCTTTGCGTCTCGATAGCCGTCGAACGTGTAATCAAGGCTCGCGTAGCCTTTTGTCGCGCTCTTCAGCTTATCGAAATAATCCATGATAAGCTCTGAGAGCGGGATATCCCAGACAAGTTCAACGGTTGTCTGGGAAAGATAGTTCATCGTGACGAAAGTACCCCGCCGAGCAACGGTAACATCCATGACCGCCCCAACATAATCGGGGGGCACAAGGATGCGTGCCTTCAGATACGGCTCTTCGATGCGCACGATCTCGGAAGCGTCGGGCATTTCCTGGGGAGAATGGATGGCTCTCATCTTCCCGTTGCCGACGAATACGTGGTATTCCACCGAGGGGGCCGTCGCAAGCAAATCGAGACCGAATTCCCGTTCAAGACGTTCCTTGACAACCTCCATATGAAGCAGGCCCAGAAAGCCGACGCGGAAGCCGAAGCCGAGGGCGTGCGATTTCTCGGGTTCCCAAACCAGGGCCGGATCGTTCAGCGCAAGCTTTTCGAGCGCCTCTTTCAACGGCTCGTACTGATCGCCATCAAGGGGAAAGAGTCCCGTGAAGACCATGGGCTTCACTTCACGATAGCCCGGCAATGCCTCATGGGCGGGATGCGTGGCCGATGTGATGGTATCCCCCACCTTGACAAGGCTCACGTCCTTCAAGCCGGTGACCAGATAGCCGACCTCGCCCGTTGAGAGTCCGTCGAGGGCGATCTCGGCAGGACGACGCGCACCGATCTCCTCAATGAGCGCCTCGGTGCCGGTGGCCATCATGCGGATGCGCTCGCCTTTTCTGAGTGCGCCATCGACGATGCGCACAAGGGCCACAACGCCACGGTAGGCGTCGAAATACGAATCAAAGATAAGCGCACGTGCCGGGGCGTCTGCCTTCCCATGAGGCGGGGGGATCATATAGACGATCGCCTCAAGAAGGTCATGAGTGCCTGCTCCTGTTTTGCCGGAGGCCAAAATGGCATCATCGGCGGGAATCGCGAGCGCGTCTTCAATTTCAGCCCGCACGCGGTCGGGGTCTGAGGCCGGAAGGTCGATTTTGTTGATAACGGGAATGATCTCGAGATTCGCGTTCATGGCAAGCATTGCATTCGCAACGGTTTGCGCCTCAACGCCCTGTGTGGAATCAACGACGAGGACCGCGCCCTCACAAGCGGCGAGGGAGCGGCTTACCTCATAGGTGAAATCGACATGCCCGGGCGTATCGATGAGATTCAGCTGAAAGGCCTCGCCATCGTCGGCGGTATATTCCAC
>CANQTB010000095.1 GCA_947626665.1 uncultured Eggerthellaceae bacterium | reverse complement strand
TTTCCCCGCAGCGCGAAGATGTGATGCCTGATTACTCTTGGGATGGGCGGTTTTTTGTGGTGTGTTTGGCGCGTGCATCTGATTTCAAAACCTCCAGACAAAACGCTTGCCTCTGAGCCTAGACGCACTCATGGCAAGGTCGGCCTTTTGCAGACGTGTATAGATAGGACTTGGGGCCACCCCGGGCGTTTTCTCAGCGCTTGGCCGCGATGAGCACGACCCCCCCCCGAAGAGGTAGTCGGCACGTCATGAAAAAGTACACCTTTTTACTCCGTTTAAATTTCGTTTCTTCCTGCCTTCAATCACACAGAAAAAATAGCTTAAAGCGCTTTTCTGCGCACTTATCAATAAAGTGTACTTTTTTCGGACGAAATTGCTAGTTAAATCTCGTAAATCGCTTACATTTTATGATAAATGACGTGCCGCACTGCCCCATCGACGAGGATGTCCCCCTAAGATTCTTATGAGTAGCATAATCATGAGCATTTTAAGCAAATAGCTCTGCCCGTGCCCGTCCTCCAAGCATACTCAGCAAGCAATTCGCCTCACGTTACTTTGTGCGCTTAATTGAATGATTATTGGCTTAAAGCTTTTCTGCGAGTTGCAATATCACAGGGCACCCTTGGGCAACATTTTCCCTTTTCGTGCAAATCGAAACGAAAACATTTTCCGTTTTCGTGCTAATCAGCGCTCAAACATTTTCAGTTTTCGTGCAATAATGGCCATAAACATTTTCCGTTTTCGGAATAGGAGCACGTCAATGGGAGATTTCTTCAGACGAAAGGCATACGACAGGCTCGCCGAGTGGAAGAAAGTCTCAAATGGCAGCACGGCGCTGTTGATCGAGGGTGCGCGCCGTGTCGGGAAACGCCGTCGCGCAGGCCCTCGTCGCGAACGGGCATGGACTCTACTTTCACGAGTACAGCTTTCGCCCGGCAGGAGCAAAGAAGGAAAGCCTTTATGAAATCGACTTCTTGATCGTCAACGGCAAACGTTTAAGCTCTATCGAGGTGAAATCTTCGGGGTATAGGAGCCACAAGTCATTCGATTACTTCACCGAGAAATACGACATCAAGGTGAACGATCGTTTCATCGTGTATCCGAAGAACCTTGCGCACGAAGGCAACCTGACGTTTCTGCCGCTCTACATGACCATGTGCCTATAACACACCGAGAGTTCATTGGGAGTCAAAAGCAACTACCCAAGCAGCCGGCGCGCGCGTTCTCGAATCTGCCCCTCGATCAGGGCGAGGCGCTTCTTGGGAAAGCCCTTTGCGGGGCCGCGCGTGAAGGTGAAATCGACCGCTTTGCGCACCTTGGCTCGGCTGCTGCGCGTCATAACCTGCGCGGCTTCCTCGAAGAAGTCGCCGTAGAGGCACGGTGTCTGCGTCTCGGCATAGGCGGCCAGGGCCTCTGCGCTTTCCCAGTCCTCTCCGTACGCCTGATAGAACAGCGAGTTGCCGTGGTCGAACAGAGGCGCGGGCATCGCCAGCTCGTTCGTTTTGTTATCGGCCAAAAAGCCGAAGTTGCTCAGGTGGCGGTCGGTGTTGCAGATAAGCGCATCGAAGGTCAGCATGTCGGACAGGGCCTCTTGATACTCCGACCCCATTTGGGCGTACGCGGAAAGCACTGCCGCCCAGCCGCCCTTCCCCGCCACGTTGGCCGCGGGCACGAACGAGTAATCTACGCTCGTGAACAGCTCGCATGACGAGCACAGAACGCCCTTCCAGCGGTGCAGCCCGTATCCGACGGCGTTGAAGCCAAGCACCTGCGCGACATTGGCCGCATAGTATTCCGAATACGGCTCGAAGCCCGCATTGGCTGCTCCGGCGGTGCCGCCCTTGTAGAGGTAGATCTTGCCGTCGATACGACGCCAGCACTTGGGCAGCATGCCGTTGGTGGTGAACTCCGGCGACGACGAGAACCCTGACCGCACCGAGCTGCCGTGCCCCGTGAAGGCCACAGCAGCAAGAAGCCGGCTGATGGGGTTGTCGTACAGGTTCACTTTCGCGAACGTAGAGGGATCGCCCTCTTCAACCACCCAGTAGCAATCGTCAAGCGAAAGCCCCTTGCTCAACGCGAGAATGCCCAAGGGCCGATTGGGGCTCATGCCGCTCTTCGCAAGAAAGTTGTTGGCGAAGGCGCGGTTCTTGGGAATGTTGCGGCGCCTCACCCAGGCATCAAGACCCTCGGACGACGCCTCGAATCCGAACGGCAACAGCTGCTGCGCGTTCTCGTCCACCCAGAGCACCCGATAGTCAGCATCGGGCGAGTCTGGCACCGCAGAGAAGCGAACCAGCGGTGTGTCGAAGTGCTTCAGCAGGTATATCCTCGGCTCCGCCACGCCGCCTCCTTTTTTCAAGGCCTTCTGTTTCTGGTGGAGAGAATTATACCGCGCTGCCTCTACGCTCGCCGCGAGGCGCATGTGAAGTTCTTGGGCGAATCGTCGAGCAATATCGTATCATCTGTTCGCCGAACTAAAAAGCCACGTCGGTTAAACGGCGGCGTATCCGCTTCCCCGTTTAACACGTTTTTCCCAAGGATCTCAAAGCTTCGGCGATCCTTGCTGAGTCCCTTAGGGACAATCTCCCGTATTTATGACACTCCGAGAAATAAAAGCGAGGAACGAGAAGCGTTTTTGAGCATCGTGCGACCGATGGTTTTCCCAATCCCGCTTCTTTCCAGTCTTCGAGAGGCACCTCGCCGGGATAGCCTGGCCGAGCAGCATGGCTCGTCACCTTCACGGCAAGCACAGAGGCGTTCTCATCATCGATCGCACCGATGATCACCGGCCTCTCTTTAAAAATGCCTGGCTGGTCCTCATACTCGAATGAGATGCGCCACACATCGTATAGCGCCGGCGTTCTCTCACTCGTCATCGTCGTCATCGCGCCAAGAAGCGGGAACGACCAACCGGCCGTCCATTACTTTCGCCACCGAAAGATCAGGGCTTTCATAGTTGACGCGCGGCTGAATGCGCACATCAAAGGGGAACCCTTTGCATTGGTTGAACATTCTGACGAAAACCTTAATCGCCGCCGAGGGCGTCATTCCCAACGCCTCAGCATTCTTGGTAAATGCCTCTTTTTCTTGAGGATCGATTTTGGTGTTGAGAGATGCCGTAGCTTGCATAGAGGCTCCTTTGACCGGTTATGCATATATAATACCATTCTAGACTACCTTAGAATATCGGAGGAAGGCAAAACCTATCCGCACTCACCGTGCTCGCCATAAGGAGAAGGCTGAAACATGAGTGAGCAAATCCGCAAGCAAAGCATGCAAAAAGAAGTGTTTTAGCCACGCTCCGTAAGAGCTATCGCAAAACGCCGATGCTTTGGGAACAATCCAGGACGCACTGCCGGAAGACATCCTCATAAGAGTTCTCTGCCGGCGTTTTCGCGAAAACGACTCCGAATCCCCAACGCGATCCTTCAACGGGGATTGCACGAATATCGTCAACATGGGAAAAGGCAGCGAGCTTTTGCATATAAGGCAAGCTGAACCCCAACCAGCCCTACGGCGTGAAAAATGCGATGAACACGTGCCTGAACTTCCATCACTGGATTCCGCAGCACAAGCTTTATGAGAACTTCTTCGGCCAGATGAACGAGACCATCGATTGGCTTGAGGGTCATGGCATCAAATTCGCCGACGTCATCGCCATCGGAGCCGGCCCGAAGATTTGGCACGTCTACGACAAGGGCGACAACGCCAGCCCGGGCGGCTATTTCATGCAATGCTTCGGCAAAGAGGCGGAGAACTTGGGCGTTGAGGCGTACTTCGACACCTATGGCCGCAAGCTGATTATGGAAGACGGAAAGGTCGCGGGCGTGCTCGCAGAGGACGAAAAAGGGAACGTCCTGAAGGTTGAGGCTCCCGTCGTCGTCATCGCCACAGGCGGCTATTCGAACAACTCTGAGTTCCTCTACGGAGTCTCCGAAACGAAGAACGTTAACATTCAAGCCCTGGGAATGGACTGCCGCGACGGCGACGGCATCAAGATGGCAAAGGACGCCGGCGCCGACATGGCCGAGGGCCTCGGCACCGTTATGTGGTGCGGCCCCGTTACCTTGGGAGCGATTACCGCTACATGGACGACTGACGCTTATTCAGCGGGCGTGCAGCCGACGCTCTGGTTGAACCAAGATGGCGAGCGCTTCTGCAAAGAGGATCTCTGGCTCGACGACTTCGCCGGCGCAGGCATCGCCGTGCGCAATCAAGATCGCACGTTCGTCCTGTTCACCGAACAGGATATGAAGAATTGGGAAGCCGACGGCCCCTATGGCCAAGTGTTCTCGTTCGGCACTCCCGGAACGCCTCTTTCTGAGGCCCGTGACGTGCTGATGGAGGCCGAGGGGTGCCATGTGGGCGACGACCTTGCGGCCCTTTGCAAGGAGGTTGGACTCGACCCCGACGCCGTACAGGCGACGGTCGACCAGTACAATCAGGCTTGTGCCGCAGCGGCCGGCCTCGACGGCGAGGACACCTCCGCTGACGAAGAGTTCGGCAAGCGCGCGAAGTACATGCACGCCGTCGACGCAGGCCCCTATTGGCTCTGCGAGGTCGGCGACGGCTACTACACCACCTGCGGCGGCATCAAGGTCAACGAAAAGACCCAAGTTTTGGATGAGAACGGCGAGGTCATCCCCGGCCTGTATGCCGGCGGCTCCGACGCTGGCGGACTCTATGGCGACTCCTACGACGTGAAGTTTGCTCCCGGCTCTCAGGCAGCTTGGGCAGTCAACTCGGGACGTCTTGCGATCAAAGACGCGAAGGAGTATTTAGGCTAAAGCGTGAGAAGCAGATGTCGGACTGCTCAGACAGAGATTCCGACACCCTGAGCAAGGAAGACCCGCAGGCGAACGACCCGCGGGCCTTCCTTTTGCAATCGAGAAAACCTTCGTCTACACGCTTGCCGCGAGGCGCAGGTTGATGAGCCGATTGAGCGAAATGTCTTGCTCGGCAGCCTCCATCGCGAGCTCCCGATGCAATTCGGGCGGCATTCTTAGGGGAAACTTCCCAGAAAAGCTACAGGAACCGAGCGGCGCAGGCGCTTCCTTGCCTTCTTCCTCAAGCATCTCTATAGCCCCATCAACCACCTCAAGTATTCCATCGAGAGTTTCTGCTGGACTCTCGCCGACGAACGACAAAAAGGGAAACTCCGCACATGTCCCGACGAACTCCTCGTCCTCCGCTGACCAAAACACGCGATACGTATACTCAAACGCCCTACTCATTGCCCATTCCTTTAATCATGCTCACCGCGACTAACACTTGCCTTACTTGATAGCTTTTTGCCCTTCCATGATCGTCCTGTATGTTGATAAGGGGTTCACCTTCCCAAGGAACTGAATAATAGTGGTGCGAGCCCTTTATTCGGCATTTCCCAAAGTAATAATCACAGACTTTTTTGAGGTCACGAAAGCGCACATCCTTCGGATTGTGCGACATATTCTCAAGTAATGTCTCAATGCTCGGCATATAACGATAATATCATTAATGATATTGTGAGTAAACTGCTACCTGCTCCGTCGACGGCAAAACCATCACGCGCACGCCGCGAGGCGCGAATTGTTGCCAAGAGACGCAGGTTGGCGAGGCGAGGCGCATGTTGATGAGCCTATTGAGCGAAATGTCTTGCTCGGCAGCTTCCATCGCGAGTTCCCGATGCAATTCGGGCGGCATTCTTAGGGGAAACTTCCCAGAAAAGCTACGGGAATCAAGCAGCTCGAGCAAAACGCCGCTCGATTATTCTATTTTCTGAATAACGTACGTCAGGCATTTGATTATCTTGGGTGCGTGATGTAGATTCTCAATGCAGGCAAGATGGGTGCCTGACTGCGAGATGAACCGCTGAACCCGTTGCGGAACTTGCCGCAGAACTTGCTACTAAACCCGTCGCTTAACTCGCTGAACTCGGAGGATGCGCCTTGGTGACCGTTCAAGACATACTCGAATTACCGGTGTTCGACAGCATCTGGCTGGCGGCGCCATGCGATGATTACGCATCGAGGCCGGTAGGCAAGCCATCTTCCCTCGACCATGAGCCCTTCAGCGGCGAATACGATGCCTTCAAGCCGAACGACTTCGTGTTCACCTCGCTCGGCTTCGCCGGCGCCGATCCGAACCTCGTGGATGATTCCCTCATCGAGCTCATGAACCGAGACGTCGCCGCAATCGCCATCAAGCCCGTCATCGTGAAATCCATCAGCGCGAAAGTTGCTGAGGTCAGCGCGCACCTTCGCGGAATCGTATGGCGAGGTCACGACAACTGCCAACCAGCTCTTTCAGCATCGTAACACCATTCACTACCGCTTGAAGCAGATCAAAGAGGTTCTTGGCTTCAAGGACCTGACCGATCATGAGCTTGCCTTTTTCCTGATGCTCATCTTCGCCTGAGATTGTGCATGTGCACAAATAAAGCCTCGTCCTTTTGATCACGTGATGAACGAAACATCTTCTTCTGTTCCTAAACTCTCTTGTAGCAGGAAAGCGGAGCACGGTCTTACAAGCTCAAGCCCACAAGATCGAACGAGCTGCCTGCCCTTGAAAGGTGAATGGAGCTGCCGTTCTGCCAGAAAGCAATATGGCACGAATGCATAGAGAAGGAGAACATCATGAATTATTTCGACGGCTCAACACTTGAGGCAATGAGCCAGCTCGACGAGTTCGACGTGGCCTACTGCAAGAAGCTGGCGAAGCATTTCGAGAACCTTGGGATCAGCCAAGAAATGGGCTCAAAGGCCATTCATGACCTCGCAGAGCAAGATGCCGTTCCCGTCTTCATCTCAAAAGCCTGTTTGCCATTCTTGCACTTCCCGTCCTTCTTCAAAAAGGCGAAGAAGAGCGAGGCACTTGAGTGCGACCTGCAAGGGGCCATGAGCTGAAGGAGAACAAAAAAGACATAGGGAGGCCCGCAGGTGAACGACCCGCGGGCCTCGTATTTCATGGTGGTTGTGCGGCTGGGTTGTGCTGTTATCCGTTAATAGCGGTTGTCGAAGATGCGCTGGGTCTTCTTCTCCGAGCGAGGCAGCTCGCCGATCGCGACGCCCTTCGCATTCGGCGTCATGCCGATCTTGCCCTTGAAGATCGCCGCGAGGTTCGCCTCCACGCGCGCTTTCTCCTCCCCCGTCGCCTCGGTCTCGAAGAAGAGCGTCACCTGGTCTTTTCCTTCCAAGTGATCGATCATCAGCTGATATTCCGACGAGGCGCCGTCGGTGAACGCGATCACCTCTTCGATCTGCGCGGGGAACATGTTCACGCCCTTCACCTTCACCATGTCATCGGTACGGCCGGTGATGATGTCGATGCGCGGATGGGGGCTGCCGCATTCGCACGGGCCGGGCACGATGCGCGAAAGGTCGTGCGTGCGGAAGCGGAAGAGCGGGGCGCCTTCCTTCTGAAGCGTGGTGAGGACGATCTC
>CANQTB010000094.1 GCA_947626665.1 uncultured Eggerthellaceae bacterium | reverse complement strand
CGAGCTTGCGATAGAGGCGGAAGTAGTTTTGCAGCGTGATGGTGGCAAGGGTATGCGTTTCCTCTTTGATCGGCACGTGCTCCTTCGCCTCCACCGCTTGATGCAGGCCCTCCGACCAGCGGCGCCCTTCCATGATGCGTCCGGTGAACTCATCGACGATTTTCACCTCGTTGTTCGAAACCACGTAGTCAACGTCGCGCTTGAACATGAACTGCGCCCGCAGCGCTTGTCGCAGGTGGTTGGCAAGCTGGCCCGTCAGGTCGGCATACACCTCTTCTCCAAGCATCTCCTCGATGCGATCGAGGCCTTTCTCGCTCGCGCAGATGGTGCGCTTCTTCTCGTCGTAGATGTAATCCTCGTCCGCCTTGAGGAAGGGCATGATGTTGGCGAATCGGATGTAGCTGTCGGCCGGCTGGCCGCCCAGGCCGGAAATGATGAGCGGCGTGCGCGCCTCGTCGATGAGGATGGAATCCACCTCGTCGACGATCGCATAATGCAGTCCGCGCTGCACACGATCGGCGGCGTTGGAGACCATGTTGTCGCGCAGATAGTCGAAACCGAACTCCGAGTTCGTGCCGTAGGTGATGTCGGCGGAATATGATTCCCGCCGCGGCCCGGGCTGCATCTCGTTTAAGATGACGCCCGCGCGCATGCCCAAGAAGGAATAGATATGCCCCATCCATTCGGCATCGCGCGCGGCAAGGTAGTCGTTCACCGTCACCACGTGCACATTGCTGCCATCAAGGGCATTCAAAAAGCCGGCCGCTGTGGAAACGAGGGTTTTGCCCTCGCCGGTCTTCATCTCGGCGATGCAGCCGTCGTTCAGCGCCATGGCGCCAATCAGCTGCACGTCGAAGTGCCGCAACCCCGTCGTTCTCCGCGACGCCTCACGAACAAGGGCGAACGATTCAATGAGCATGTCCTCGATCTTCTCGCCGTTCTTCGCGCGCTCACGCAGCTTGTCCGCAAGCTGGCGCAGCTCCGCGTCGCTTTTCTCTTGCATCGATGGCTCAAGATCGTTAATGGAATCCACCATGCTGTGGTACTTTCTCAGCTGCTTGTTTTCACCGAGGGTGAGGATCTTCGACAGTATGCCCGACATATGAGAAATAGCTCCCTTATAACCAAATGATTGCATCAACATGCTCGTTCACAGAGCACTTCATTATAGGCTAGAACGCTGGGAACCACCATCTGCTTATGGCGGGCGAAACTATATAATTTTCATTGGCAAGAAACCTATGTGGCGAAAACCCCGTATTATGAATGCATAGGTGAGAAATGAGAATGCGGAGCTGCTATGTCAACTGTTATCACATATGGAACCTTCGATTTGCTCCATCAGGGCCACATCAACCTTTTGAGAAGGGCAAAGGCTCTTGGCGACACCCTTATCGTTGGCGTCACATCCGATTCCTACGATAAAGAGCGCGGTAAGCTGAATGTGAGGCAATCCCTGACAGAGCGCCTTGATGCTGTGAAGGCGACGGGCTTCGCCGACAAGATCATCGTCGAGGAGTATGAAGGCCAAAAGATCCACGACATCCAAACCTACCATGTTGACACGTTCGTGCTCGGTGATGACTGGAAGGGCAAATGCGATTACCTGAAAGAGTACTGCGATGTGGTGTATCTCGAACGCACGAAGGACATCTCTTCCACGCTGCTTCGCCAAGGAAATCAGATAATCACGTTTGGCATCGTGGGAACCGGACGAATAGCCGCGCGATTCGTGAAGGAGTCGTATTTCGTTTCGGGCATGGAGGTTGTTGCGGCGTATAACCCGCATATCGAATCGGCGAAGAAATTTTCAACGGATTATGCCATCGAATACTGCACTGATGATTTCGATGCGTTTCTCACGCGTTGCGATGCGGTCTATATCGCTTCCCCCCATCAGCACCATTTCGAACAGACCATGGCGTGCCTTCGCGCCGGCAAGCACGTGCTTTGCGAAAAGCCGCTGTGCTTTACCACCGAAGAAGCCGAAGGGGCTTACCGCTATGCGAAAGAGCATTCGTTGGCCTTGCTTCATGGCGTAAAAACGGCATATTGCCCGGGATTTGAGCACCTGGTCCTTCTGGCGAAAAGCGGCCGCATTGGCGAGATCGTTGCCGTCGACGCATCGTTTACCAAACTCGTCAACCCCGATACGAGAGAGCTTCGCAATGACGGCTTCGGGGGCAGCACCTACGAGCTGAGTCCTTATCCCGCTTTGGCGATCGCAAAACTTATCGGCACCTCAAGCGACAGGATGGAATTCTTTCCGATGTTTCGTGATGGCGTTGATATCTTCGATCGGATCATTGTTTCCCGGGGTGCGAAATCCTCCAGCATGAAGGTCGGGCTTGGCGCGAAAACCGAGGGGGATCTCGTGGTCACCGGAACCGAGGGCTACCTTTATGCGGAAGCGCCATGGTGGAAAACGAGTTATTTCGAGATGCGGTTCGAAAACCAAAACAAGACGCGAAAGTATTACTTCCCTTACGACGGCGATGGCCTGCGTTACGAGATCCTCGAGATCGTCAACATGATAAAGAGCGAGACTTCGGAAAGCCCGAAGCTGAACGAGCAGGAATCCGTTTTTATGACGCGCGTTATCGAGGGCTTTACCGCTTATCGCGAGAAGGCTTTTCAGGCTTGCCCGTAGCGCGAGAATCGTCCGCGAGCAACCATCCTTCGAAAAGGCGCAGATCCTCCTGCGTCGTGATTTTGATATTGGAAGAAGACCCCTTCGAAAAATAAAGACGCTCTCCAAGCGCCGCCATAAGCGAAGTTGTATGGGGATCAATGGTGGAAAGAATTCCCCTCTTCTTGCCCTCATCGTAAAGAGCACGGAGGAGCGCATATCGAAACGACTGCGGGCTGTTAAGGCCCATGAAGCTATCCCTGTCAGCTCCTACAATGCTCGAATGCCCGCTATCGGACCGATCTTTTTGCGCTAAGCAAAGGACCACTGGATCAGCCGAGATGCCGTTGCCCTTCTCCTTCGCCACGCGAATGGAATCCTCGATGATCTCCTCGCTCACAAAAGGGCTCACGCCGAAATGGATGGAAACGATGTCTTCGAGCGCGCACACGCCTTCTAAGGCATCGATTCCCTTTATCACGGATCCCTGATAGGTGTCGCCGCCTTCAACGAGATGCCGAACCTTCGAAAGCTGAAACTGCCGGATCAACCCGCTCATGGTTTGCAAATAGTCTTTATGGCAGACGATCTCGATTTCGTCGACACTTTCGCAATGTTGAAATTTCTCCAGCGTATGCACGATGATCGGCTTCCCGCAGACCTCAACGAACTGTTTGGGAATGGAAAGGCCCGTACGTCTTCCCGATCCCGCCGCGAGAATAATTGCCGTTACCATCTTCGAACCCTCTACCCTTCACCATAGATCTGCCCATAGCGCGGCAGGCAGTATGCTGTGAACTTCTTCACTTGCCGATAGAAAAAGATCATCCAATCGCGGCTTGAATTGCCGATCGATTCAACGTAGAGCGCCCAATTGAAATAGTACCAATTGTGGATGGCGGCATAGGCAAGCCAATGGAGGAGCTCTAATTCAGAGCATGCGTACCCAAGGTAGGCACTCACGATGGCTTCAACTGCGGGGTCCTCGCATTCATAGCCGCCTATCACGCGACCGAAATCGTACGCAGGGTCGTTATAGCCAGCGAACTCCCAATCAATGATATCGAACGTGGTATCGGTGATCAGGATGTTGTCAGCGTTAATGTCGTTGTGGCACATGCGCTTTTCGATGCCGTCGCGCTCCGTATAGTCATAGAGCCTTCGGATGCTCTCGCGCTCTGCGGCAAAGCGCTCGAAAAGGTTGCCCTTCATCTGGCTGGCAAGCTCCATGAGGTGATCGGCGGCTTGTATGGGGTTGTTGTAGTAGTGGGGCCAGTCGGGCATGCTTATCGATTGATCGTGCATTGCCCTGATTTTTCTGGCAATCTCGCACATGAGGCCCAGTTCTTTGTAATAGCGGCCCGAAAGGTCTTCGCAGTTTTGCCGGAACTTGCTGAGTTTGCAGCCCGATTCGTCGATATACACGTACGTTGTGTCCACGCCTGCCTCGGCCGCCATCTTCTGGGCGCGAACCTCCCGATCGCGATAGATGAAAGCCTCCGAGAAATCGCCCGGATAGCGGAAGATATAACGTTCATCATGCACCGAAAAAGAGAAGAGGATATTCGTGAGGCCTTTAGGCAATATCTCGATATTGGCGATCTCGTCTGGCTTGCAGTTCAAGATGGCACATATTTTCTCGTTGACCTTTTGCGAGACATTGTCAAGGAACAGCCCATCGATGTTTTGTATCTCCTGCACGGAGTCGAATTCAAGGAGATACTCTGAATCGTAGCAACGCGCTTTCATATCCAGCACATCGGCATTCCGCGAGAGGAATTCTTCCCAAAAAAGCATATCGACACGGAAAAGAGAGAGCTGCTCGACCAGAAGCTCTTTGAAGCGCGCAGAAAACGCGCGATCCATGTAAGCGTGCCCATATATGCATTCGCCGGCGTTGCTTTGCGTAACAACCTCGGCAATACGCCCGTCTGCGTCCTTTCGCACGACCAGCTCGTGAGACGTATCGTCTTTTTGGATGGTCGCGTGAAATGATCGATATTCATACGGACTAAAGGGGTTTTCCGCAAAGTAGTTATCGCAGTTGCAGATATACGTATTCGATAGTTCCACGCCTTGCGCAGCAAGGGAGAGGACGTTTCCTTTCGAGGGCGCCACGTTGACGGCAAGCCGAACGCCGTATTTCTCCATCAAGAAGAAGTAAAGCTCTTGCTTATATCCAACAACAACCGTGATGTCGTAAATCCCGACATCTCTTAATTGCCTGATCTGGCGTTCAATCAGCGTTTCGCCATCTTTTATAAACAGCCCTTTTGGCAGAGAATAAATCGATTTGCTCGACATATCGGAGCCGCCAGCCGCAAGGATAACGGCATTTTCCACCTTATAGGGCCGAAGAAGCTCCTCTCCTCGCTCAGTTAGGAGCCACCCCCCCCCGCAGGGTCTGATGATGCCTTTCTCCGCAAGCTGGCGAAGCGCCCCATCGTACTCTTCGCGATTCTCGAAAACCTGATAAGGCATCGTTTCAGGCGACCAATGGCCGAGGATGGCCTTGATCGCTTCAAGCTCTTCGTATGTCACGATACCTCCAACCTAAGGAATTGTGTTAGTGGTAAAGCGGCTGTGTAAGCGTTTCCTCATCTAAGACGAGCTGTGGAATGAAATCGAGCGGCGTACCATCATCGTTGTAGAATTTGATTTGCGAGAGCATGATGGCACGCGCGATGTTCTTTCGCGTGTCGCTGAAGCGATCGATGTATTGCCCGACGATCGTCTCCCATGTTTCGGTGTCGTCCGGATCCACCTCGATGTCTTTCCCATCCAACTGCACCGAGGCAAGCTGCGAGGCGCTGCGCATCCAGCTATCGTGGATGAACTTGTTCGCCGTCGTGAATCCCCTGACGAGCTCTTCCAGCCGCTCGTTGGAAATCGACTGCTTATCGAAGTAGTGGTAATCGTAGCCGTAATGCTGGTAGGCGTCTTGGAAGAGGAACTCGATGAAGTACCGCTCGTTTTCGTTGGCATAATCGTCGTAGGTGCGATAAACCGAATCGGTGTTGAAGCCGCGAACGTTTCCTGTGTAGGATTCGGGATCGACCTCGCCGAACAAAGAGCAGTATTTCATGCTCTCGGTATAGGGGATATCGAGGAATTCCGCCAACGCCCGAAACACCGGATCGGGATTGAGCTTCGCATCCTCGAACTTCACCAGCACGCAGTCGGTATAGAGCCTGTCGCGGCGGTCAACCAGATAGTTCCGCGAAAGTATCCTTTCGGTCATCACATCGAAGAAGATCGCTTTGCGCAGATCGTCTTCCGTCACTTCCTCCTTCGTATCAAGCGCAAGGAGCCTGTTATGGACGAAGCGCATCGAAGCGGCATAACTCGTCGTGATTCTTCGCAGCGGCACGAACATCTTGATGTATTTGAAGCCGTAGAAGATCTTCGCCTGCTTCACCTGGATATCCTGCTCGGCCGTTAAAATGACCCGTCCGGCATCGTCGACGTGCATACGGTGCTGGTTTTGGCTGAAGTGCGGCTGGCAGAAGATGATCGGCGCGATGCGCGAATTGAAATCGAGGTAGGGTTTGAATTCGTTCTGCGGGTTCGTTCCGATGTTGTTGAGGTTCAGCGCAACGAAGATGTCTTTGTCGGTGCGGTTCCTCATCAGGTAGAGCTCTTTGGTGAGCTCGGGGAGAAGGCCGGGCAGGCGGTTGTAAGCATCCTCGAGGCTTTTCGCGGCTTTGATTCCCTTCTTCAGATCCTTCACCGATTTCACGATATCGGTGAACTCGACCGAAGGGTTCACGATGAGGTTGGGGTGCGAATCGAAGATTTCGTTGAAATAGTCGCCGCCGTTGTGCGCCGACGCTTGGGAGTGCCAGATGAGCCGGCAAATCTCGCTGATCCTGAACGGCTTGACCGGATATTCTGAATAATCGATGCCGAAGCTCTCCTTGAAATCGAGCGGGTAAAGATCGAGCTCGTCTTCGAAGAGGAAGACCACTTTCTCGTCCTTGAGCACGGGAAGCACATCAAGGCATTGGAGGAAATTGCAGAACATCATCCAATCCGTGTAATAGAGGTACACGTGATTGTCTTTGCCGATGTCTTCGCTTTTGCGAACGCTGTCGTGCAAATATTCCAGCTCGTACTGGGAGTACACATCGTAGGCGAGCACGGGATTTTCGAGGTCGTCAAAATAGTAGTGGAAGACGACCGGCCAATCCGTGGTGATGAAATTGCCGAATGTGCCTTCGCTTTTGAGGAACGGGAGGAAGCCGCCTTTGGGCAGATGGAAGAACTTTACCGTGAGCTCTTCCGGATCGACGAAATCCTCCTTAAAGCAATAAGGGTATTGCTTGAGGCGACGGCAGTTACGTTTGTAGGTGTCGCTCGGTTTATAGGATTTCATGTTGTAAAACTCTTTGTTCAGAGCTTTCATCAACTGATCGCGGAAGTCCTCGTTGTCGTAAAGCTCTTGGATCTTGCCACGGGCGCCGTGAAGGGATAGCCCTTCCTTCATAAGCAGAAACGCGGCCTTCATCTCGGTCTCCGGGTCTTCCTTGTGCCCCGAGGCAAATAGCCTTTCGATCATCTGCGAAGCTTCGTAGGTTTTCTTTTCTTCGGCAAGCTTAAATGCATCCGCGTAAGATTCCATGCAAAACGCCTTCCCCCATATGGATTTCGAATCCCTAGTGATTCATGCCTATAGTATCAAACATGCACGAACTGAGTGAATGCGCCCGAAAGAAAACATAGCCGCACAGGGAGCGCCGCGGGGAATGCCAGCGGGGAATGCCAGCGGGGAATGCCGCGGGCTCTGGAGGCCGAAGCAGCCTTTGTGGAGAATCCGCACGGCACAAGATGGGGCAGGTGCGTCTTTATGTAAGGAGACGTAGTATGGAAGAAACTGCAAGGGCGCAGGCCCCC
>CANQTB010000093.1 GCA_947626665.1 uncultured Eggerthellaceae bacterium | reverse complement strand
GCTTTTGGCGCTGCTGGCCAATTTCCTCGTCTTCGTGGTTTTCGCCTGATAAGGAGGATCTTAGAGATTGGCCAGCAGCAACTTTACGGGAACTTTTCTCAAGTAGCTAACATAGCGCAATGACGCTTTTCTCAAAGATCAGAGGTTGGCGAGCAGCGCTTTCACGAGAAACTCCGTCGCACCTTCGCCGGCAGCGCTGTCGTAGTATGCCTTGAAGCGGTCGTCGGCAAGGTAGCCTTGGGCGAGTCCTCTGTGGGCCTCCGCCGAGTAGGTTCCGTCGGCCCAGTGCATCTGGATCCACGCGGCATGCATCTCGTCGAGCGGCAACGCACAGAACCGCATCGCGAGAATAGATTGGAGCCTTACCACCTGCTCTTGCCCATAGACGCGATAACCCGACTTATCGCGGCCGGGTACGAGCAGGCCGATCTCGTCGTAGTAGTGCAGCGTGCGCACGCTCACGCCCGAGAGATCGGCGAGCTCCTTCACGGTGTAGCTTTGCTTGCCCATAGCACCTCCGATATTTAGTTTGCGCTATGACGCGACGTGAGGGTCAAGAGGGTCTTTTGGAAGCCTCCTACAGGAAAGCCGCCATGTATATGGGAAGGTAATTGACAGCCCCCTGCACTTCAACATTCGATTCGCAAAGAACCACCGCTCGCGATATGTCATAGTTCTCAATAGTCAAAAGGTTGTTCAGAGCGCTGTGCCGCTTGTAGTCCTTGCCCGATTTCACCTCCACAGGAACGATCGCTTCCCCATCGGTTACCAAGAAATCGACCTCCCCGATCTTCTTGCTGCGGAAGAAGTGGAGATTGCGACGGCGGGTCCGCAATTCCTGGGCAACCGCGTTCTCGTAAATCGCTCCATAGCTCATGGAAGTCTGCCCCGCGAGCGCCTTACGCACCGTTCCGATTCCGCAGGAGGCCGAAAGAAGCCCCACGTCGTTGAGAAACAGCTTGAAAAACGAGCGGTCCTCCTTGACCCTCAAAGGCCGAATCGGCTCAGAAACATTGCGTACGGCAATGGCAACACCGGCGTCGAGCAGCCACATAAAGTCCTCACGATAGCGCTCGAAGGTTCCCCGAGGGGCAATGCTCGCAAAGTTAAACCGCTTCGATTGGGAATCGAGCTGCGAGGGGACTTGATCGTATATCTCCTTTATCGTGAGCCTGTGCTCACGGGGAGCGTATTTCGATATGTCATGACGGTACAGCTCGACGATATCACTTTGCAGCTCATGCACACGGGCAATATCTTTTGTCCTCGCAAACGCATCAACTACCTGCGGCATACCGCCAACGATCAGATACCAATGGAACAGCTGTAAAAGGCGCTCGTGAACGGGATCAAACACGGGAGACAAAGATTCGAAAGAATCCCGAACGCTACCCCATGCATCGCCGCCAAAGTCCAAGGCCCAGCAAAACTCTTCGAAATCAAGAGGATACATCTCCACTATCCGAAGATAGCCCACGGGGATTGATCTCAGATCCTCCAGCTCGACGCCGAGAAGCGACCCGGAAACGATGTAATCAAAATCTTTTCGCTGTACAAGATATTTGGTAAAGGTGAGTGCTTCCTTGCACTCTTGGATCTCATCGATGAAGATGACCGTCTCGCCGGCAACCATGGACTGTCCGGCAAAGGCAGAGATAGCCATAAACAGCTCATCGGAGCTTTTTGCCTCATTAAACGCGGAAAGGACGTCAGTCTGCTCAACGAGATCGAATTTGACCACCCTCTTGTAGCTCTTTCTGGCGAATTCATCGATGAGGTAGGTTTTCCCTACCTGTCTTGCTCCCGTGACCATGAGCACTTGATTGTCGGGAGATGCTTTCCATTCCGCCAACGCTTGCTCTGCCTTGCGCTTCAGCATAAGAATCTCCTTCATCGGTATTTTTACAACCTATTTTTACAGATATTTGCGTATTTTTCCAACCGCTATTTGCGCTCCATGGTATATTTTTCCAACTGAGGTTGATTGCAAGTGTAGTAGTCATTGCGGGCTCATGCACTACAACAAGGGATGGCATTGGCCACAAGCTTATCGAGCCGAGCGTTAAACAGCTCGAATCACGCGGACAGATCACACCGCTGCGGCGATGGCATCGGCCACAAAATGGTTCAGCGACTCGTTCTTACGCAGAGCGGCAAGAGCGGCAGCACGGTGAAGATCGGGGGGAATGCGAACATTGAAAGATCCTTTATACGGTACCTCGGGAGCCTTGCCCTTCTCGGCACAGAACGCCAAGTAATCATCGACGGCCTCATGAAACGCCGATTCGACGTCAGCCGCCGATTCGGCCTCGAAGCAGATGCCGTCCCGAATTCCGATCACCGTACCAGAAAGAACGCCTCCCTCAGCATCGTAGACGATGTTTGCGGTATATCCCTTATAGTCGAGTGTGCTACTCATCGTTGAGTCCTTCCAGAAACGTCACAATGTTGCGGATCGTTCCGGCCTTCAAATCATTGCTCGGATGCGGGCTGTGCAGCAAAAGCATGCGCCCGTCGCTTTCGCGACAGAAACGCAAGCGGGAGCCCGATGTTTTGCCCTTTTCGTCGAGAACGAAACCATAATGCCATCACCTTGATGAAGTCTCTGAATGGGGACGAAGAGGGCCGACGCATTAACTTGTCTATCAGCTTCTATATCTGCGTCATTGCCATCTCCTTCCGTTGCAACTAATTATAGTTACATTAATCGAAGAATACAATGTTGCCCTCTCATAGCGGAAGCTTACTCGAGGCTTTTGATAGGATGCCTGATGATCGTCTTCCCTTTACAGACTGATCAGTCCTCGTCAAGGGCGCGAATCGACTTGGGTATCAAAGCGGCGATACTCGTCACAATGCAGATGGCGCCACAGACGGCCACTAGGTTCGCCACCCCGATGACGTCGCCGAAGGGGCCTCCGATAGCCACACCCAGCGGCGCTCCGATTCCGGTGCATGCGCTGATGAGCCCCATCGCGCGACCGAGCTTCTCACTCGATACCTCCCGCTGGACGAGCGTCATGATGGGGCCGTTGAACCCGGCCAAGAACAGGCCGCAGAGCACGTTCATGAGCACAAACAGCCAAAACATATCAGGTGGCGTGACACCGCAGACAAACACCGTGACACCCGATATCAAATAGCTTACTACGATCAGGCGAGCGAGGCGCTTGCCCCCTCCCCAGGCCAAGAGGATCGCCGACCCCGCCACAAGACCTCCCCCATAGGCGGCCTCGACGAGCGAGGCCATATAGCCGTCGCCGTTGAAATGGTCGTAGGTCATAAGTGGGAAAATGGCGACGACCGGCGCCATGGCTATCCATCCCACCAGCATGATGAGGAGCAGTTCCAACAATCCGCGATTGACGGCGATCGCACGCCAACCGTCGCGGAGGTTGCGCATGACGTGTTGGTTGTCCGTCGTCTCATCGCGTACAGTCGGTATGTGCGCAAACAAAAGCCCTGCGACGGCGAACACCGCCCCTAGCGCATCCATGAACATGGCGATAGGCAGACCGAACGTCATGTAGACGAAAATGCCGAGTGCGGGAGAGGCCACTTGCGAAATGGAGACCACCAGTTGATCAAGCATGTTGATGCGAAGTAGATGCTTATCAGGCACGAGCATGGGGATGGCAGCCATGAAGGCCGGAGAATGAAACGCCTGCCCGACGCTACGGGCCGCCGCGAAAAGGATGATGACAATGATCGAGACCTCGCCGAACAGCATCATGACGCCGAGCAGCACCGAGAGCGCCCCGATCGAAAGGTCGGATATGATCATGATGGCCTTGCGGTTATACCGGTCGGCCACGATGCCCCCGAAAGGCGCGAGCAATCCCGTGGGAAGCATCGCGCAGATCATCATCAGCGAGAGCATGAGGGCGCTTCCGGTTGATTCGGTCACATACCAGATGATGGCGTATCCTGCGGCGCCGCTCGATATGATCGAGAATGCCTGACCGGTCCAGATGGCGGCAATGACCGCAAGCCACCGTTGCGTGAGGACATGTCCGCTCGCACTTATGATCTGCCCGGAGTCATGCTGGATAGAAGGACTTTGAGCGGATTCCAATGAGCCCTTCTGCGGTTCGTCGGTATGACCTTCCTTCATGACGATCCTTCCTCGTAACGAGGAGGACGATATTTGATGATGTCTCCCGGCTGGCAGTCCAAAACCTCACACAGCTTGTCAAGCGTCGAGAAGCGAAGGGCCTTCACGTTTCCCGTCTTGATGTTCGAGACGTTCGCGCGCGTTATGCCCACTTCGAGCGCTAATTTGCTCACCGACATCCCTTGCTCTTTGAGCAACTCATCCAAGCAGAGATATATCGCCATACCCTTCAAACCACCTGCTCTACCTCGTTTTGCAGAATCGCAGAACAATCTAGCACATAGGAAAGCCCCCATGCGAACAATGCCGCGAACAGAGGGGACAGATCCAACGAGACGTGCGCAAAGGAAGAGCTTACCGTTGCACCGGAAAAGGCGCTCTCCCATTCCGCGGAAGAGGGAAAGCCGGCGAAAGGCAGGTCGACCGCCAGAGAAAGGCCCGCGGGCTGGGACACCAGCGCCGCCAGCAACGAGAAAAGGGCACCTGCGGCAAATACCGCAACGAACAGAATTGCCAATCTTCTTATCTGCAAGACAGACTGCTGGCTGAACAGAGACCGAAGGGAAAGGCGCGCGTTCTTGAAAAAGCCCCGCATGCAATAAAGAATCCCTGCATACAGACCCGAAACGCACGCCCACTGCGCGAAAAGGGCAATCGAGACGCGGGGAGCGTCTTGCTGGAACACGCAGATAAAACACGCAATGATGCACACGCCGCAAGCCACCCGAAGGAATTGGTAGCCGACGTTGATGAACACAAGGGCGACCGACCAAGCAGAGCGCGCGGATGGCGCTGCCTCGGCATACATTTCGCGCCAGCCATGATCTTCAGCTACCCGTGTCGCCATATCAATCGCCCTCCTTTATCGGGAATTATGCGTGATCGGTAAAGGTTTCACCTGACGTCGCTACATCAACCCAGCATTCAAGAAAAGAGGCTTTCGCAACGCGTGGGCAAATACGACTTGGACCAGCGCCGCGAACCAAGGATTTGGTTTTCTCGCATCATAAACTGTATCGTTTTTCGATACAGTTTTCAAGCTGCAGGCGTCGGCTTTATGTCATGGTAGAATCCCGCGATTTGCATCTCAACACAGGCACCATCTGTGCCAACTCGCCTGAAGTCATACGCCATGAGCCGCGTTGCAATGAGAACTAAGAAATGAACTCTTCAATTGATTGGACTAAAGCAGGAAGGTCCTCAAAGACCACCTCACTGATCAGAGACCAATTCGTTCCTTCGTAGTCATGAACGAGGCGATGGCGAAGACCTGCGATCTGAATCCAAGGTATTTCGGGGTGGCTATCTATGAACTGCTGCGAAAGGGCGTTCACCTGCTCACCTATGTTATAAAGCGGTGTCGTTATGAGCCATTGGGTTTCGACGTCGTTTTCGATGTCCTCGGATGTGATCGATCTTTCCTCTACGATTTTGAGCAACGTCGATGAGAATTCGTAAATGCGCTGCAAACGATAGGCATCATTTTTCATAAGGTGATCGCCTCGGAGAGCACGGTATCCCGGAATGGTCCTTCGTTCAATTCTGATATTTCATAGACATCCACTTTTTTGCCGGAAAGCCGATGAAGTTCTTCGGCAACACCGAATACATCAAGGGCTCTGAAGTCGTCATCGCCGACGAGGAGAACATCGATATCGGAATCAGCGTCAGCCGCATGGCGGGCATATGACCCAAAAATCCTTGCAGAAGCCATGTGGTAGCGATCGAGAAGAGGCAGGATCATAGTGCGCAATTCATCGTGTGTATAAACTTTATCGCGCACCTGAACCCTCCTTAAACTACTGATGACATAATAACCCATGTATTTCACCGCTAAGCATGGGTTTTGGCGCTTTACACAACTTTGAAGGTTGCGAGCCACCGTATTACCACGGCATTTTCTCTGTTTGGGAAATCATTTTATGGAAGTAGGGCGCAGGCACGGCCAAAATGACCATGTGATTCTTCTGTCGGTTCCATGCGCTGATGAGCCCCATCGCACGCCCAAGCTTCTCACTCGACACCTCGCGTTGGACGAGCGTCATGATGGGCCCGTTGAATCCGGCGAGGAACAGGCCGCAGAGCACATTCATGAGCACGAACAGCCAAAACATGTCTGGCGGAGTGATGCCGCAGATAAACACCGTAATGCCCGATACCAAATAGCTGACCGCGATCAGGCGAGCGAGGCGCTTGCCACCTCCCCAGACCAAGAGGATCGCCGATCCTGCCACGAGACCTCCCCCGTATGCGGCCTCAACGAGCGATGCCATATAGCCGTCGCCGTTGAAATGGTCGTAGGTCATAAGCGGGAAAATGGCGACAACCGGCGCCATGGCTATCATCGGATACCGATGAGCCCCTCTGCGGCGCCTCTTCGGTATGGCTCTCCCCCATGGTTTTCCTTCCTCGCAACGAAAAAGGGGAAACTTGCGTTTCCCCTGTTCAAAGCTGGTCGGGTTGACAGGATTTCAGAAGCGTCAAGGCACGCTTCGCTTTTCGCCTTGACCCTTCTGTCTGCCGGTGTTCAGCATATTGAACACCGGCGGTGAACGCGGTGCCTCTCCCGCAATCACAATCATGAATTTAAAATGACCGCCGAAGCGGTCATTTTAAATTCATGGTCGGGTTGACAGGATTTGAACCTGCGGCCCCTTGACCCCCAGTCAGAACAAGCTATTTATAGCTCGTTTTTACTGGGTTTTTCGCCTTATTTATTCGTGTCTGACGCTTCTCAAACTCACTGAGTTTCACCGGTTGTTAGTCGTTAATCGTGTAGATGTCGTGTTGCTCTTCCGCCTCCATCTCGCGCCTCAGAAGGACTTTCACGAAGCCTGCTTTGTTCTCCTTGGTTGACAGGTAATCCCACAGCTCCATCTCGTTCGGAGAAAAGGCAACGATAAGCTGCTTCATCTTCTTGTTGTACTTCAGCTTCGCTCTGCGCTGCGCTGGTGTATCAGGCATCTCGCTCCTCTTTCTCTTGGTCGCTGGTTGACAATTATAACCTCGCCTCCCTAATTGCAGCCCATCTCGATAGCGTCATCTACCAGTTCCTCGTAATACTCTTCAAGTTCGTCGCGTATTACGTCAAGCGCAATGCACCGAACGATCACGTCGATAGCCTCTGGCCCCTTCTCGGTAGGGATTCCCTCGTAGCCCCAGTCTTCGAATCGGCTAATCACTTCATCGTCCCATATGACCTGCGAGATGTTTTCCTTAGCTCTGTACGAGTTGAAGGTGAAAGATCCTGAGCCGTTTCCTGTTACGCTGTCATCCACGAACGGATCGTCGAACAAGGAATCGAAGCTGTCATAATTTTCAAAGGTCTCCTCGACTACCTCTTTTGCGTTGTCGAGAGTTTCGCACTTGTAGTCTTCAAACGTCATCATGGTATAATCCTTTCGCTTGGTTACCTTCGGGTGACTGCGGGGCCGCCAGTTGCCGCTAGCGGCCCTATTCTTTATTTCTCCA
>CANQTB010000092.1 GCA_947626665.1 uncultured Eggerthellaceae bacterium | reverse complement strand
GCCGACTACGTGGTTTATCTGGACGATACACTTCTCGGTGAGGGCTGGGAAAGCGAGCTCAAGCCCGGCGGTTTTGTGCTCGTGAACAGCACGCGCGTGTATGAGGATCCGCGAGTGATCGCCCTTGATGCGAACGGCATTTCGCAAGAAGTGCTTGGGCGGCCGATTCCCAACACCGTTTTCCTCGGAGCGTTGGGCGTTCTGATGGGCGGCGAAGTTCTTCCTGAAGAGAACCTCCGTGAGGCGATTCGGCTTTACATGCCGGCGAAGCTTCATGAAAGCAATTTCGCCATTATCGATGAAGCGCGCCGCGTGACGGAAGAATTGGTGGAGGAAAAAGGAGAGAGCGCGAAGGTTGCCGCACATGCGGAGGCCGCACAGACGGAAGCTGCCGTAAATGAAGAGACTGCCGAGCTCGGTGTCTCCGGCACACCCGCATCTGCAACGACCACTCCCGCCGCCCCTCGCGAACAAAACGTCCTGAGCCCCGTGCTGCACCCCGAATCCTATGCGCACAACACGTGCTTCGAGGCGGGCTATCTCGTTGCGAAAAACGCCGGCTGGCGCAACATCCGCCCCGTGATCGATCCCGAGGCATGCACCGGCTGCTTGCAGTGCTATCTCTTTTGTCCCGACGGCACCATCTACAAAACCGAGCACGATCCGAATCGTGAAATCCCGCGGCTTGCGGGGCAGGAGTCTTTCTCCGAGACCCACAAAACGGCGGCCGCCAATGAGCATGCGGTCGCTCCCGTGGCGGTGGACTATGATTTCTGCAAGGGCTGCGGCATCTGCGCGAAGGCATGTCGTTTCAACGCCATAACCATGGATCCCGAATCCGATTTCGGCGTCGGGCATGAGGTGCAATGATGAAACGTTTCTTATCAGGTGACGAGGCTTTGGCCGAAGGCGTGCGCCTCGCGCGGCCGAACATCATCTCGGCCTATCCCATCACGCCGCAGACTGTTGTGGTGGAGCGGCTGAGCGAGATGGTGGAGCAAGGTCGCCTCAACGCGGAATATGTACATGTGGAATCGGAGCATTCGGCGCTTTCGTGCGCCCTCGGCGCTGCTGCGACGGGCGCGCGCACGTTCACTGCAACCTCGAGCCAAGGGTTGCTTTATATGGCGGAAGTGCTCAGCTATGCCGCTGGCGGACGGTTCCCCATCGTAATGATGAACGCGAATCGGGCGCTCGCGCTGCCATGGAACATCTATGGCGACCAGCGCGATTCGCTTGCCCTGCTCGATCATGGCTGGATTCAGCTGTATGTGCAGGACAATCAGGAAGCGCTCGATGCCGTGCTGATGGCCTATGCCCTCGCCGAGGACGAGCGCGTGAGCACGCCTGTGATGATCAACCTCGATGGCTTCGCTCTCACGCATACCTACGAGACGGTTGACATCCCCGAAACGGAGCAGGCGGACAGCTTCCTGCCGCCCTACCGCACGAAGAACAAGTTCGATTTCAAGCATCCGGTGAACATCGGCTATTCCGCCGGACCGGAATTCAATCGCTATTACAAGCATGCTGCCCATTGGGACATGGTGGATGCGCTTCCTGTGATCGACGAGGTGGAGAAGCGTTTTGCCGAGGTGTTTGGAAGGGAATATCCCGGCGCGCTGGAAGAGTATCGCTGTGCCGACGCCGATCGCATCATCGTGACGCTGGGCTCGGTGGCGGGCCTTGTGCGGCAGGTGGTGGATGACCTGCGGAATAAGGGCGAAAAGGTTGGCATGGTGCGCCTGCGCTACATGCGCCCGTTCCCAACTGAGCGGCTCGTGGAGGCGCTTTTGGGGGTCGGCGCTGGCGTGGTTGACGGCTCATGTGGCGCTGACGGCTCATGTGGCGATGGTTCTGGCGCGGTTGGCGGAGCTGACGGCGACGCGAAAGGGCGCGTGCCCGTAGCGCGCTCCATTGCCGTTTTGGAAAAGGACATTTCGTTCGGCGCCGAGGGAACCGTCTTCACGAACGTTTCGTCGGCGTTGCTTCAAGCGATCACCCGCAAGCTGCCAGCAGGCACTTGCGCACTTCGCGACATTTGCAACTTCGTTGGCGGCCTTGGTGGCGATGACATCTCCTATGAACAGGTGCAAAGCATTTTTTCCTTGCTCAAGCAGCGGGCTTTTATTGTGGAAGATCCCAACGCAGCTCACGTGGAAGTTTCTGCTGAAGCTTCGAACGCGGCTTCTGGTGCCGCCAATGCTACCACTTATGTAAACCTCCTTGATCCTCACAAGAAGGTGTACTTCCTCGGGATCGATTCACTGGAAGAGGGAGGTGTGCGATGAGCCAGACCGAGAAATTGGCGGCGCAAACGTCGTCAGCAAACGGCACAACGCCACTTTCCACAAACCCCGCAGCGCCATTGCCCCCTAAGCCCCTCACGGCGAAAACCCTCCCCGACGATGAGTTCTTCTTCGGTCATAAGGGCTGCGCGGGATGTGGCGGCGCCTTAGTGGTGCGTCAGACGCTCAAGGTGCTCGGCCCACATGCAATTTGCGCCCTGCCCGCCGGATGCATGAGCGCCGTCGGATTCAACTTCCCGCAACTCTCCTTCGCAAACAACGCCATGATCACGCCCTTCGCTGCGACGGCGAGCGTGCTCTCAGGCATCGAGGCAGGGCTGCGCACCCAAGGCATCAAACCCGAGGATTGCACGGTCGTGGGGTTCGCCGGCGACGGCGGCACGGCCGACATTGGGCTGCAGGCGCTTTCGGGTGCCATCGATCGCAATGACGACATCCTCTACATCTGCTATGACAACGAGGCCTACATGAACACGGGCATCCAGAAAAGCTCGCTCACGCCGTTCGGCGCGAAAACCACCACGACGCCGGCGGGTGCCCATGTGCACGGCTGCCTCACGCGCAAGAAGAATATGTTCCAGATCGTCGCCGCGCACGACATCCCCTACGCGGCCACGGCGAGCATCGGCTATCTGAACGACTTCATCAAGAAGGTGCAGAAGGCCGCCACCATCCACGGCACACGCTATATCCACGTGATCGCGCCGTGCCCGACGGGGTGGGGCACCCGCGAGGACGAAACCATCGACCTCGCCAAAGAAGTGGTTGATTGCGGCCTCTGGTATCTGGCGGAATTTGAAGGGTCGCAGCTTTGCGGCATGCCCGGCGGGAAATTCACCGTGAATCGGCGTCCGAAGGAGTTCAGCTCGGTGGAGGCGTACCTGCGCCGACAAGGGCGCTTCAAGCAGCTTGACGAAAACGATGTGCAGGAGGTCATACGCGAACGCGATGCCGCTTGGGCGTGGCTCGACGACCTTGCTGCCGGTGCCAAATAAATCTCGATTGTTTTCAACGAGCGCTTGGAGAGCTTGGAGAGCGGCGACCGCTTTCACAAAAGCCAGTCAGAAACAAGCGATATCTTCACGCCGGTTTCCGTTGTTCCAACAGCGCTTTCGTCTCTCGTCAGGATAAACTTCGGGAAGGAGTCTTCAATGGCGTTAAGCGGCGCAAGCTCTCGAGCCCGTGTCGCAGAATCAAGAAGCGTTTCGCATACTTGAATATAAAGCCGTTCAGAGTTCCGTTGCCCAATAAAATCTATCTCGCCCGTGGTGAGTGTTCCTACCGATACCGTGTAACCGCGCCTCAACAATTCGATATATACAACACCCTCGAGCTGAAAGCCAATGTTTTGGGCAGAAAAGCCGCAGGCAAGGTTTCGAAGGCCCATATCGGGGGCAAAGTACTTCTTTTGTGGTTGCAATATCGTTTTGCCTTTTAATCCCACCTGTTCGCATTCATAAAGAGCAAAGGCGTGTTTGAGGGCATGGAGGTAATTGTCAACCGTCTCGGGATTGGTCTTGCGACCCATGCTCGTTAATGCACCGGAAACTTTATTGGCCGAAAAAAGGTTGCCTGATGTTGAATAAACATAGCGGAGGAGTTTTTCAAGGAGATCAATATCTCGTACACCGAAGCGTTTTGCAACATCATTGAGAAGAACCGTATCGCGAATCGCAGATAGCTCGCGAGTGACGGTTTCTTCGGTGAAACTCGATGCGGTAAACAGACCGGGCATTCCCCCATACCGCAGGTAGACGTCAAAAAGGGTTCTGTGAGGCAATCCGTTTGATCGCCCTCCTGGCGCTCTACTTGCCTGTTCTTCTGAAAGGGTATCTGACAATTTCCCAAAAGCATTCGCGAAATCTCGGTATTCCTTAAAGGAAAGAGGATAAACGGGAATTTCCACATACCGCCCCGATAGATAACTGGCAAGATCAGAGGAAAGCATTATGGCGTTTGACCCAGTGATATATATCCGCGCTCTTCCGCTTTCATGGAGCCTTCTTAAGGGTCGTTCCCATCCTTTTACCTCTTGGATCTCGTCAAGCAAAACATAAAGCGGTTGTGAAGAATCGGCCTCGTCCACTACCGAACGGAGAAGCTCGTCGAGCCACGCTATGTTCGGCTCAAGCGGTGCATCGAAAGAGTCGAGGCGTAAATAGAAAACATTTTTTGGGAAGACCCCTCGTGCTAAAAGGGCGTCTTTGAACATGGTGAGAAGTGACGATTTGCCGCAGCGGCGTATGCCGGTCAGCACTTTGATGGAAGGGGATTCAATCGTCTCCCAAAGGGGCTGTTCGTAAAGCGGGCGCGCAACAAGGGGTGTTTCTCGAAGCGTGTTTGGCGAATCCGCTATGTCTTGTGATGTCATAATGTTCCAATCGTAATCGAAAGATTTTTCTATATGGTAACATACTTACAATTGTGTTTGAAAGTTATATGCTTTGAACACCATACTTTCAATTATGATAGAAAGTATTCTTGTCGTATTCTTGCCGCTCTGGCGGCTTTATCGAGGAAACCTTGCCTTCTCGGGGTATTTCTGTAAAGCGAGAGAAGCCTCATAATGGAAAGGCCTTGGGTAACATGCGAGCAAACTGCGATAAGGCTTTTGGAGAAAGGCTTTTAACGATGACGAGAACAGATGATCTGCGCTTTTTGGTTCGGGTGCTGCTGGAAGAGCGCGCCATGGATGAATCCGCGATCGAGGAGCGAATCTGCGACTGCGCAAACGATAAGGCGCTGTTCGACCTCTTTCGTGCGCTCGTGAACACGCGCCCCCCGCAGCCTGCCAGCGAAGAGTTCTTCGAAGTGCAAGATAGGGTGCTTCAGGGCCTTATTGCGGAGGCTGGCATAACCGATGCAGCGCAGCTTCCGCGTGTGCCGTTGGACGCGCGCCTCTCCCTCTGGCGGGGTGACATCACGACGCTTGCGGTTGATGCCATCGTCAACGCCGCCAACAGCGAATTGCTCGGCTGCTGGGTTCCGGGGCACTATTGCATCGATAATGCCATTCACACTTTCGCCGGCGTGCAGCTGCGCCTCGAATGCGCTCGCATCATGGGGCTTCAGGGGCACAGCGAACCCACGGGCGAGGCGAAGGTGACGCCCGCCTACAATCTGCCTTCCCATTATGTCATCCACACCGTGGGGCCAATCGTGCAGGGAAGCCTCACCGCGCGCGACGAAATGCTGCTTGCGCAGTGCTATGCCAGTTGCCTCAATGCCGCCGATAGCGTGGGCTGCCAGTCCATCGCGTTCTGCTGTATCAGCACGGGGGTCTTCGGTTTTCCGAAAGCAGAGGCGGCATCAATCGCCGTGAGCACTGTGCGCGAATGGCTGGATGCGCACGCTTCCAACATGCACGTTATCTTCAACGTCTTCGGCGAAGAAGATGAGCGCATCTATCGCAAGCTTTTAGCATGATCTTTCGCTCGGGACATATCAAGGCAAACGCTCGATGAACGGCGATTTTGTTTACGGCAGGTTTGGGTGATTTCATATGGAAACGTTTGACGATAGGATAAACAAGCTCCGCAGCGCTTTGCGCGAATGCGATGCCGTTATCGTGGGAGCGGGCGCGGGCTTTTCCACGGCGGCGGGATTTACGTATGCGGGAGAGCGCCTCATGGAGTATTTCCCCGATTTCGTCGCCCGCTACGGTTTTACCGACATGTACTCAGGTGGGTTTTATCCCTTCCCAGGCCCCGAGGAGCAGTGGGCATATTGGAGCCGCTACATCTACATCAACCGCTATATGAAGCCCCCGAAGCCGCTCTATGAGAACCTGCTCAGCCTCATACGCGAGAAAGACTACTTCGTCATCACGACAAATGTCGATCATTGCTTTCAGAAAGCCGGCTTTGACAAGGCACGGCTGTTCTACACGCAAGGCGACTATGGCCTCTGGCAATGCAGCGTTCCCTGCCATGAGGAAACCTACGATAATGAAAGCGCCGTGCGCGAGATGGTGCTCTCGCAAGGATTTGCCATTGCAGAGGGCGGCGCGCTGGTTGCGCCGGCGAACACTGCCGGCCTTTCCATGGTTGTGCCGTCGGAATTCGTGCCGCGGTGCCCGCGTTGTGGCGAGCCGATGGCGATGAACCTGCGAGCCGACGACACCTTCGTCGAAGATGAAGGTTGGTTTAAGGCGGCGTTGCGCTATCGCGCATTCTGCGAATCGCACGAAGACGCGAACGTGCTTTTCTGGGAAATGGGCGTTGGCTACAACACGCCGGGCATCATCAAATATCCCTTCTGGCATATGACAAGGGATAACCCGCAAGCGACATATGCGTGCGTGAACTTCGGTGAGGCGGCTTGTCCGAAGGAAATAGCGGATCGAAGCATCTGCCTTCAAGCGGACATCGGAGAAGTTTTGAAGGCGCTTGCGGTATAAGGTGAAGAGAGATCTCAGAATTTCTGACTTTATCTCAAAATTCTGAGATAGCATTTTGGCGCTTTTCGGGCGAGAGCAGTTTGGTTCGTCTTGCTGCGCGAAAGCACTGCATGGTGCCGTTAACTGCCGTTCGTCAGAGCGAGAAGCTTGCGGGCGAGAGGGAGCATTTCCTTTGCGTGCGCGGTGCGCAGGTAGCGCACATCGAGATCGTATTCACCAAGACGTATGCGATCGAGGCCGTCGGAGTCTTTGAAGAGCCGGTAGAGAAGAAGCGCCTGCTCGCGCTCGTTTTCGCTGATGGCGGGGTATCCAGTCTGAGGAACGCCGGTCGTTTTCGCACGGTCGTCGCCTTCGGCGGGCGCATAGAGGCGGCCCCCGCGTGCCGAGCGCTCGATGGCGGCAATGCCGGCCTCGTCGTCGCGGTCGTGCCACGCAATCACGAGAAAGACACGCGGATCGAAGGCAATCGTTCTCCCAATGACGGATTGTCGCGGAGGGAGGGTGGTTTCGCTGTCAGCCAGACTTGCAGCTTCGCCCTCGCCTCGGCCCGCTGCTTCGTTCTCGGCGCAGAACGCTCGATAATACTGCGCCGCGCGAGCGCCATGCCCCGTATCGAGGTAGGGGTCTCGCCGCCGACTATCGTGGAACACCGAGGCTGCACAGAGCGCTGCAAAGTCTCCCAACGACAACCCTTCAGCTTCTCCCAAGGCAAGCGAAAGCATCAGCACGCGTGCCCAATGCGGGCGAAAGTGGATGGAGCCGCCCGTCGTCCATGGATCGAGGTCGGTGTTGATGAAGGCGAGCCATTGGAGGAAAAGGTCACGAGCACGCGATGTGGGGGCAAGCTGTTGCAGCACATCGAGCGGGCCGTCGGCTAC
>CANQTB010000091.1 GCA_947626665.1 uncultured Eggerthellaceae bacterium | reverse complement strand
CGTCGCCCCATCGAGCTTTGCGCGCTCCTCAGGCGCAAGCCCCTCGAATATCCGTTTGAGATCTTCTGATTTAACGCCCATAAAGCTCCTCTCGGTTGTTTTCCTCGGCCGACTAGTCCCACAGTTTCCACGGTGCCTTGCCCGAATCCCAGAGCTCTTGGAGCCGCTCCTTCTCACGAAGAGTGTCCATGCAGGCCCAGAAGCCCGTGTGGCGATACGCTGAGAGCTCATGGAGGTCTACCGCCCGATGGAGGGGCTCGCGCTCAAGGAACGTCTCGTCGCCATCGATCAGGTCGATGAATTCCGGCTCCACCACCATGAAGCCGATGTTGATGAGATTGCCGTCCCCAGGGGCCTTCTCGCGAAAGCGCAGCACAGCGTTGTCGCTGTCGAGGTCGACGACCCCGAAGCGCTGCCCCACGTTGTAGGCAGTGAGCGTCGCCATCTTCCCTGATTGCCTGTGGAAGTCGTTGAGCGCCCGTAGATCGATGTCGCCCACGCCATCGCCGTAGGTTATCATGAACGGCTCGTTGTCAACGTACTTCGCGATGCGCTTGATGCGCCCGCCCGTCATCGTATTGAGTCCCGTGTCGACGATCGTCACGCGCCACGGCTCGATTGCTGTCGTGTGCACCTCCACCTCTCGGGTTCCCCCTGAGAAATCAAACGTGACATCTGAGGTGTGGAGGAAGTAGTCGGCGAAATACTCCTTGATCATATGCTGGCGGTATCCGGCGCAGATGATGAAATCGTTGAAGCCCTGCGCCGAGAAGATCTTCATGATGTGCCAGAGGATGGGCTTGCCGCCGATTTCCACCATGGGCTTCGGGCGCAGAATGCTCTCTTCCGAGATGCGCGTTCCCAACCCGCCCGCCAAAATGACCGCCTTCATTCAAACCTCGCTCCGACCAGCGCTTTTAACATTCTTCTTACCGCAACAGCGCTATTGTATCTGATCGGTGCCAAAGAAACCTTAAGAAACCTTAAACCGAATAATATCGAACATTGTCTAACAGCTTTGATTTAAGGAAGGAAAGCGAATGGATTGAGAGTATACTTCATTGTCTAGCATAGAAGGAGGAGCTGGTGTCAAACAGACGGTACTATATTGGCATCGAAGATCTTGCCGCCAATGCATTGATAGCTATTCTCAGAGAAGACGAAAATCAAAAATTTGTTTCTTATCAACAAATCGAATCCTATGGCAATAAAGTCATTGAGGTTCTGGAGACTAATGGCAATAAAGCAATACTGATTTTGTCTCGTAATCATACCGAGGCAATGCTTCGAGACTATTCTCGTTTTTTTGAGGAAAGCAGCCGTGGCGGCAGCAAAGGCATCCAACTTCAAGAGGGTATTCAAGTTGGTGACCTCGTCTCTACTTTCAGAGGATACCTCGCCTTGGATCTGTTGCTGGCCTTTGTCAATAAAGAATCAGTTTCAACCCTGAAGGCCACCGCGTGAGTTTCACATTATTCAAAGATCCAATTTATGGATACATTAGAGTTCCAAAGGAACTGACTCACAACATAATAGATAGCCCCGAGTTCCAAAGGCTCCGAAGAATCAGCCAGACAAGTTACTCGCCTTTATTCTCTTCTGCAGTTCATAATCGATTTGTGCATTCGATAGGCGTGTATCATCTTGGCTGTTTAGCATCAAATTCTCTTGTCGCAAGCATAAAAAACCACGAACTTGATAAGATTCTCGCTCAGCCTATCGAAGAATTGCAGAAGGTATTTCAGTACGCATGTCTTCTTCATGATATTGGGCATTCTCCGTTCTCTCACACAGGAGAGAATTACTATTTGCCCCATTACGATGTTGCGAATAATACTGAAGATTATGCGGAACTTCATCAGAAGTTGATAGAGGCTGTTGGCTCTGATAGTTTTAAAAGCGATGTACCAAATAGTCCAACCAAATGCGCTGCCCCCCACGAGATAATGAGCGCAATTGTTGGTTTAAGCTCGTTCTCAGAATATTTTCCTGATACTAAAGAAAGAGAATTTTTTGCACGCTGTATCACCGGTTATAAGTATGATGAAGGCCACGCAACAACAACGTCAGCACTGAAAAATTGCTTCATTGAGCTGCTGAATTCGAACCTCATAGATGTAGATAAGCTTGACTACCTCATTCGGGATGCCTTCATAACCGGATACAGTACAGTTGACATAGACTATATTCGCCTTTTAGAAGCGATAACAATTTATAAAGATAGAAGTGAGACATATCGTATAGGGTTTAGGAAAAGCGCCCTTAGTGTAATTGAGAACGCTATTTATGCTCATGACGCGGAACGCAAATGGATACAGAACCATCCCGTAATCTTATACAACAATCTGCTGATAAGCAGAATAATCGAATCGCTCAATAAAGAGTTGAATACTTCATCGAAACAGCTTTTCTCATTGGAATCGTTGTCTTCCGACGGTCAGATCTTTGAAAACGGTGGCACCAGAAGGCATATTCGATTGCTATCTGATGACGATATCGTTCACTTGGCAAAAGATTTCTACGAAAAGCCTTTTGTGAAGGAGTATTTCGATCGACGTTTGCAAATGCATGCGCTTTGGAAATCTGAAGCTGAATATAAAGCACTAATCCTTGGGGATGTGTTTAATTCAAAACTTGGAGATAGGATTCAGGTTGCCTTTCAGTTGCTGGGGAAATATATAGAAAACGAAGGCGGAGATCTCCCTATTAATTCTCAGCTTCAAAATAGCTTAGAGGGTGAGCTCGCCGACCTTGATAAGCAAGTCAATATCTTAGATGATATTGATATCCGTCAGCAGCGTGCAGACAAGAAGACAATGCTTAATCTTGTTGAATGTTTAAATGATTTTGCCAATGCAGAGAACTATAACGGTGACTTCATCCTTGTATCAGCCAAACAATTCAGCAGCAGCTTTGCTAAACCTGACTTCGCAGATCTTCAAATTGTTTTTCAAGAATCAGAGTCAGAAGAGAAAATCTATCCTTTTCATGAGATTGCGGCCTCTTTTGGTGCTGATAGAACAGACGACAATTTCTTCCATTTATTCTATCGACGCCAAGACACGAATAGTGGTATTTTGCACGCAAGCAAGTTGTCAGGGTTATTGATTGAAAAATTTCGATAGGAGGGATGCGTGCGGACAGAACGTTGCCAGACGGGAGCATACCAGAAAGCCACTCCATGATCGTCATCCCTGTCGCAAAGCAGCGCTCAACCTGCTTGCGCTTCATGGGTTTTCACTGTTCCGGTGCCATAATCGCGATCATGTGCTACGCTCACACCCACCAGATGTAGTCGTCTTCGGGATGGCTGTACTTGGCTCCGAGGGCAATATGCAGATTGATAGATGCCATGTTGGTCGTCGATATTCTGCCGGAAAGTTCTTTCAACCCGAGGCTTTGCAGATGTTTCAGCATGCCCGTGTAAAGTCCGATGGCTATGCCTCTTCCCTGATATAAAGGACTCACCGCACCCAAAACATTCTCGCAGGCACCGCCCTCTTTCAGCTGCACGATGGTGAATCCCGCAAGCTCCCCTTTATACACTGATCGAAACACCAGCACATCCTGTTGCGAATAATGGTCGATATACGACTTCAGAACCGCGTTGGCGAAGTCCTGGTCGAAATCGGCCTTCAGATGGAAGCGGCGGTCTTTCGGAAAGGCCGTATAGGCAAGGTCGTAGACAGCCTGATCCACGCCAGCTCCCACCTCGACCTGCGAGCGCGCCCTCTCGAACAGCGGACCGCCGAGCACCTTGAGGCCAATCGTTCCCAAAACGGTCCGATTGTGAAAAACGAACTCCCTCTTGCGAAGCGCTTTGATCCGCGCAACGTCCTCCGGATCGGTTCTCGCAACGATGACGTCAACATCAATGGCACCTGCTCTGGCATCGGCATCGGCCCCAATCCCGCCGTCGCTGCCCACGTCAGATCCAGCGTCCCCTGCAGCATCCGCCCCAACACCGCCCGCACCGCCATCTGCGGACGCGCGCTCAACGGCCGCAAGGTCATCCTCCATCGGGCAATACCCGATGCGAACGCCGTCAACCTGCCAACGTATCATGGCCTACCCTGCATCCTTCCCCAAAACGCTGTTCAGCTTCGAATACAGCACCTTGCCTGCATCGTTTCGCGGAATCTCATCGACCACCTGAATGGAAAACGTGTTGGCGTAAAGCTTTGTCCTCTCTTTGAGAAGCGCCTTGATCGCCTCATCGAAGCCCTCTTCGAGAACGCAAACGACAAGCTTCTCATCATGGCCCGTGCAGGCGCATTCAATCTGAAGTGCCTTGCGAATGATGTTCTCGCACTCGTCCAAGCTCACACGGTAGCCATAAAGCTTCAGAAAGCGTTTCTTCCTTCCGGTGATATAGAAGCATCCGTCCTCGTCCATGTAGGCAAGATCACCGGTGGCGATCGTTCCGTGGAATTCGTCGCCTTTGATCAGGTCGGCTCCATTTTCAGCATACCCCAGTGTGACGTTTGGCCCCGTGTAGTACATCTCGCCTTCTTGATGGGGGTCCTCCACGATCCGGCCCTTATCGTCTATGAGGAACAGAAGGCCCTGCGGGATGGCGTCGCCGATGCTCCCGCATTTCGAAAGGGCCAGCTCCGGCGGCAGGTAGGCCATGCGGGCGCTGCACTCCGTCTGCCCATACGTCGCATAGTACTTCCCGCCCCGGGCCATGATGTATTCGGCGAACTTTCTTTGAAGGTCTTCGGAGAGCTTGCCGCCTCCCTGCGACAGCATATTCAGGGAGGGCAGGTCCATCCGATAGAACCGCAGCTTATCCAAGACCTCGAAGGTATAGGGAACCCCCGTGATGCTCGTCGCGCCATTGGCCTTGAAGAAGTCCCAGAACTTCCTTGACGTAACGCTCTCGTTGGTCAGCAGAAGCGTTGCACCGGCATAGAGATGGCTGTTGACCACCGAGAGCCCATACGTATACATGATCGGCAGATCCACAAGGGGCCGCTCGGTGCCGTCCATCTCGAAAAACGTTGAGATGTTCCTTCCCTGCGACATCAGATTATCGTAGGTGTGTCTGACCAGCTTGGGGCTTCCCGTTGAACCCGACGTGGTAAGCAGAAGGGAAAGATCAGGATAAAGCGGGAAGGACTCAAGCCCCGTTCCCGCCACATCAAAGTCCGAGCCTTCGACCGCATTCAAAGACCCCTGATACCCTAGGCGCTCGAGCTCGCCCCTATCGCCAAAAACATAGAATGGGTGGTAAAGGGAAAGATACGTCCTGAAGCTCTCCGCATCGATCGTGGCGCCGATAAGCAGGGGCACAATGCGGTTCGCCAAGCACGCGAGGTAGACCTTGAGCGTCGGAACATCGTTGCGGCACAGGATGAGAACCACTGCCCTCTCGGCAACCACCCGATGAAAGCCGTCTATATAAGAAACCAAGTCACCATAGGTTGCAGACCTGCCATCGCTGTCGATGGCCGCAACCTTTCCTTGTGGTTTCTCGTCGAGTAACAAATACATTCCTATCAGTCCTATCCAATGACCCTTGAAAGGGAATAGATGAAATCAAAGCCATCCCATTGAAGCCCGAAGTCCATCGTCTCGCCGATGGGCACTATGCGATCGCCGCCGACCCCGTGCGCCTTGACGATGCCCTCGATCTCATCTCTCTCGAAGCCGAAATACGAGATCGTCTGGCAGTCCCGCGTGCAAACCCTCTGGATCTCGCTGAGGTCATCCATGACGTACTCATAGAAGTACCCGCCCGGGCATCGATATTGGCGAAGATCACCATGGAGCTCCGAAATCTCCATCCGGACGAGGTTGCGGCTCTCGCAGAGCATCTTGCCATCGCCGTAGCGGATGGCATAGCGATCGGCGGCAGCCAGCTTATCGACCCCTTGGATGCTCTGGAAAGGATAGGCATCGTCAACTAATCGGTCGAGCTCTCGCCAAAAGACCTCGCGCGCCTCGACGGCTCCCTCTTTCGACCAAATCACCAGTTGGGGCGATGAGCAGGCGTTCTGATCGGTGAAGTAGGTGTCGTTGTAGAACTTCCGTGCGAGATCGCGCTTGTTGCCATGTTGCAGGTAGCGCTGGCTCTCGATGAGTGCGAACGAGAACCTGTCATAGAAAGGAAGCTCTATAGCATGGGAGGGCAGCTCGGATTTCCTGATTTCGCGAATTGAATGGTCGCCGCCCCAGATTATGCGGCTGTCGCACAGAGCCGAGAAATAATCGTTCATCGCCTGGTCATGGGGATAGCGGACAATCGCGACGCTCTGCTTTATCCGCGGGAAACGGTCCAGCACATCCCCCATCACGCGGCAGACAATATCCGTTTGCACAAAGGGCTGGCTCGAAATGCGGATGACGTTCGCGTTTCCCGCCAACAAAGAGGCAGCGAAGGAGAACGCGAACATCAGCGGGATG
Organism: uncultured Eggerthellaceae bacterium; assembly: GCA_947626665.1. Taxonomy (GTDB): domain Bacteria; phylum Actinomycetota; class Coriobacteriia; order Coriobacteriales; family Eggerthellaceae; genus CANQRF01. The sequence goes on along the minus strand of CANQTB010000091.1, from coordinate 1,247 downwards.
TTCGATGGCGCAACATGGAATGTGACGCCCCTGCCGATCCGGTTCCCTAGACCCTCATAGCGGCCCTCCATCGAAAGAACCGAGGCGCGACGGCACCAGAATGCGAAGGTCAGCACGTCGGAGTAGCTTTTCGCCTCCCCATCCTCGCGCAACGTTCGCGAGAGGGCATCGAGGAAATCCACCGCATCATTGGAAAAGGGCCCAACGCCGGCATACGCGCCGATGCCATCTAATATCTCCTGGTCTCCAACAAGAAACCGCAGGTTATCTTTCAAGGCCAGCTGCATAGGTATCACTACATCCTCTTAGCTCCGCTTTGGAGAGCCGCCCGAATATCTTGAAATACTCACCCTTGCGACCGCAGGGGCAGTCGTCTTCGCCCTCGATCATACCCTCGTCTTCAGTGAGAAGCGAATGCCCTGGATACGAGTGCGGGAGCACCGACATCACCTGAATGATCCCCCTCTGCCCGACGGGGCACGGGCGAAACGTCAACGGATCGCGGATGACGACCTTGCTGAAAATGCTCGCATGCAGGTGCCCTTCGTTGCACTCCATGAAGATGCTGCCAGTCTGCTCGGCCATCCCGTAGTTCTCATGGATGTCGGCCAGGCCGCATGCCTCCTTGAAGCGCCTCCGGAACTCCTCTTTGGAAACGGCCTCGCTTGCCAGCTTCTTCCAGCCCCCGCCATGGATCATCACGGCCTGGGAGAAATCGTATTGCCTCCCGCTCCTCTCCAACTCGAGCAGGAAGTGTTTCCAGATGATATAGGTGAAGCCGAACAGGAGGATTCGCTGCCCCTGAAACCGCGCCATAAAATCATCGACGGTCTCGTAGTCGATCGTCATATCGTTGTTCAGCGCGTAGGCGCGCTTCGTGCCGAAAACGGAGAATCCGAGGATCCCCGCCCCGCGCGTTGAGAACTTCGTCCGGTCTTTCACCACATCGGGGCAATCCAAGATGAGCATCGGCATCCTTGCCTTGCCGATGAAATCGGTCACGATGCTGGTCAGCGCCTTTTGCTGGTTGATGGCCGTCTGCTTGTCAAGAAATATCTTCGACGGCTTCTGGCTGCTCGTCCCCGACGAGGCGATCGTCTTGATGATGTCATCTTTCGGCACGCTGCAGAGGTCGTACTCCTTGAAAAGCCGCACGGGCAAAAGCGGCACATCCTCCAAGGAGCCATCAGGGTGCCATCCGTTGCAGTCCACGATTCTCCGATATGCCCCGCATGACCCATAATGGT
>CANQTB010000090.1 GCA_947626665.1 uncultured Eggerthellaceae bacterium | reverse complement strand
TCTGGTGTATCTCGGTGTCTGAGGTATGACGGTTCTTGATTTTGCTCCAAAAGGCTTGAAATGCCCCCTAAGATATGCCCCGTCAAACAGCAAACCGGTTTTTACCGAGAGAAGGAGTAACGCAATGACAGACCTCAACAACACCAACCAGAACCCCTCTTCCCAAGTCGGAAACAACGTCACGAACTCCCAGCCGATCCCCCAGCAGCCGAACTTCCAGCAGTCGGGAAATGTTTCGAACGCAACTCCTGCGCATGCGGCACAGCAAGGCGCTTACCAAGCGGCTCCTAAAGTGGTGAGCCATGTGGCACCTGCTCCGCTGAACACCAACGCCGTTCAGCAAGCCCCGAAGAAGAACACCGGCAAAACGTTTCTCGCAGGATTCGCGGGAGCAGCCGTTGCCTGCGTGCTCGCATTCGGCGTCTCCGGTGCCTACAACGCCGTAGCCAACAGCGGACAGGGTGCAGGATCGCAAAACGCCACGAGCCAGACCGTTCTCGGCGGCGAGACGACGGCGACGACCATCAACATCGATCCGGGCGAGACCGACACGCTTGCCGAGGCAGTGGCGGCGAAGTGCCTGCCCTCCGTGGTTGCGGTGGATGTGTATGTTGACGCGAGCCAGCTCAGCAGCATGTACGGTACGACCGGCGGTCAATCCGGTTTGACTCAGTACTCGCTCGGCAGCGGTGTTGTGCTGACTGCCGATGGCTATATCATCACGAACAACCATGTGGTGGAAGGCGGGAGCGCCTATAAGGTGACCATCGAGGGTGAAGAGTACGACGCGCAGCTCGTGGGGGCAGACCCCTCGTCCGACGTGGCGGTTTTGAAGGCTCAAAACGCAAGCGGTCTGACGCCGATGCAGCTGGGCAACTCTGACAATCTGACGATTGGCGAATGGGTGATGACCCTTGGCAGCCCCTTCGGCCTTGAGCAATCGGTTGCAACCGGCATCGTTTCCGCGACCAGCCGTTCCCAGATCATGAACTCCGAAACGAGCGGGGAAGTGACCTACTACCCGAACATGATCCAGACCGACGCGGCCATCAACCCCGGAAACTCGGGTGGCGCCCTCGTGAACTCGAAGGGTGAGCTGATCGGCATCAACACGCTGATCACCTCCAATTCGGGCAACTACTCCGGCGTCGGCTTCGCGATTCCGGTGAACTACGCGGTGAATCTTGCACAGCAGATCATCGATGGAAAAGAACTCACCCATGCACAGCTTGGTGTGACGGTTTCCACCATCGACGCTTCCACGGCGCAGCGCTATAGCTTAGCGGTCAACTCGGGCGCCTATGTAACTTCGGTTTCTCCGGGTTCGGGCGCTGAGGCTGCCGGCATCCAAGAGGGCGACATCATCACCGCCTTCGATGGCCAGACAGTTTCCTCTTCGAGCGATTTAACGCTTGACGTGCGCACAAAGAACCCGGGCGATAAGGTAACGGTTACCTTGAACCGCGACGGCCAGACCCAAGAGGTTGAGGTGACGCTCGGCGAAAGCTCGCAATCCGGCTCGGTTCAGCAAGGTCAGAACGGCAACAGCAACGGCTATGGCTACGGATATGGCCAGGGCGATGACTATGGCTACGGTCTTGGCGACGGCTTCGGATTCAACTTCGGCTATTAGGAGCTTTTCATAACGGGAAAATATCAGGCGAGTTTGAAATGAAAAGGCGCCGGGGGAATCGTTCCCTCGGCGCCTTGGCGTGTGGCTCGTGCGCCTGTTTAAGTGCTTCAGCTATTCAGCCGCCTGTTTAACCGTCTCTGCCCTCAGTTGATGCCGGCGAGGTGCGCGCGGACGGACATGGCGGCCGCCTCGCAGCGCAGGATGCTGCCCTGGGGGCTGAGAGACGAGGTGTTCAGGCCCATGATGCCGTTCTCGCTCGCCCAGTAGACGGGATAGGAGTACCACGCGTCCGTCGGCACGTCGGGGAACACCTGCTGCGCCTCGTCGCCGAGGCCGGGCGCCCCCGCCAGGCGGTAGACCACCGTGGCCGCCATGGCGCGCGAGAGCGTCTTCTCGGGGCCGAAGTACCAGGTGCCCCAGCCGGTCATGTAGCCGTAGCGGTTGGCCTGCGCGACCACGCTGCTGTACCACGCGCTGGCCGGCACGTCGATGAAGCCGTACTTGCCGGGGTAGGGAACCAGCTCGGTGATGCCGATCTTGAAGTCGTATGCGGGAGTGAAATAAGTGAACTGGGAGTACGTGCGCCCTGGAGAGAAGAAGACCTCGTCTATCGGGACGACCATGCTCGGGTCGCTCAGATTCGTGATAGAGGCGCCGGTGGCGATGGTAGTGCCGTTATCGACCCACGAAACGAAGTCAAATTCAGAGCCCTCCGGCACTTTCCAGGTATAGACGCCCTTCAGCGTGTTCCCCTCTTCACTCAACCAACTGATTCCGATGGAATCGTCGAGTTCCGGAACCCAGAAATAGGTTCCCACCGGACCAGAGCTCAGGAGGTTATCGTTTATCTCAAGCGTGCCCGATACCATGTCATGCCCGGCGATCTCATCAGGGGAAGCCGCCGTAAAGATGCTGAAGCACGGCAAGTAGTAGAGCGGGTCATCGGCATCGGAAGTCCCTGAGCCTGTGCTTCCCAGTGAATCGGGCGCAGCTTTCAGCTCGGCGGGATCGAAGTCCTGCGGCAGCGCCGGGGCGTCATACAGCAGGGGGATGAGAAGGAACGTCTCGGGGTTCTCTGCGGAAAATGTTGCAGGGTCGGGGAACGGGATCGTGTCCACGTTCGCTGCCGTCACCTTCGTCATCGATTGGAGGATGTCAAGGAGATCGTATTCGATGAACTGCTGCCGATCGAGCTGTTCGCTCAGCGTGGTCGGGGAATAGAATACGAGGTTTTCCTTATAGGAATTCGCATCGAGCGAAGAATACATGCCGCTGACCCATGCTCCCTCATACTGATCGGTGGCATACGGCCTGCCGATGAGATAGGTGCCCTCTTCGGTCATGATGAGCATGCAGTAGGTGGTCTCCCCGCTCATAGACCCGTGATTTACGACGAGGAAGATGTTGGTCGAGTCCTCGGGAAGAGATCCGGGATCATCGGGCTTAAGCCCCGCTGTTTCGTTGAAGGTTTTCGCCGTTGCGATATAACCGGTGGAGAAGAAGGTTCTCATAGTCGCTCAGGGCCGCATCGGATGCGGCGGTCGGCCGGATCTCCCCATTGTCCGAGGGCGGCTGGAGGACCTTAAGCCCAACCGTTTCGTCGGTGACGGCCTCCACCTCATGCTGCTCTGCCGCATACGACGTTGCCGGCCCCGCGAAAAGCGTGAGCATGACTGCGGCAAGGCAAGCGAAGGAAATGGCCGCGAGCGCCGCCGCCATGCGCGATGGGACCCCTCCCTTCAGGGTTGATGCTCGGTTTGGCAGTTAGCTGTTTCCCATGAAGCTCTCCTTTCTCGGAGCCCTTCCGCGCTCATCCCGCTCCATGCTTATGTGCGGATGAGGTCGCTCGATCATTCTCCCTACCATAAGGCTTGTGTGGCAATGGAAATCATACTATGTTTTGGACGTTTCAACCATGTTGCCGTGGCCCTTCGGAGGCTCGAATATTCAGGTGCCATTCGTGCCATTCGAAATGATGTTATCCGAGAATTATTATCGTCATGCGGCGATTAGATGGTGATTCTGGGCCGCGTCGAAAGGCGCGGCCCTTTTTCGTCGGTTGGCAAGGTGGTTTCGGGTAATATGGGAACCGCAAGAAAGTGCGATGAAGGAGGCTGCGATGACCCAAACCCCGGAAGCGTCAGATTACAAGTATCACCGCGTGTTGTTGAAGCTATCGGGGGAGGCATTGGCCGGCGACCTCGGCTATGGCATCGATCCAAAGGTCGTCAACTCGCTTGCCGAGGACATCGCCGAGATCGTGCTCGCGAACGTGCAGGTGGCGATAGTCGTGGGCGGCGGGAACATCTTCCGCGGCTTGGCGGGGGCGGCCGAAGGCATGGATCGCGCTCAGGCCGACTACATCGGCATGCTGGCGACGGTGATGAATTCGCTTGCGCTTCAAGATGCCTTCGAGCGCCACGGCATTTATTCCCGTGTGCAGAGCGCCATCACCATGCAAGAAGTGTGCGAACCCTTCATTCGTCGGCGTGCGATTCGTCATTTGGAAAAAGGCCGCGTGGTGATTCTCGCCGCCGGAACGGGCAATCCCTATTTCACCACGGACACCACGGCGGCGCTTCGCGCGTGCGAGCTGGATGCCGAGGTGCTCATGAAGGCGACAAAGGTCGATGGCATCTATAACGATGATCCGGTGAAGAATCCCGACGCAATTCGCTATGAGCGCATCTCCTATCAAGAGGTGCTCGGCCAGGGCCTGCACGTGATGGACACGACGGCCACCTCGCTCTGCATGGATAACAGCATTCCCATGATTGTTTTCAACCTCACGGAGAAAGGCAACATTTCGCGGGCGCTTCGTGGTGAGAGCGTGGGAACAACGGTAGAATGATTTATCAAGCTCAGGTTTTTAGGAGAAGGAGTTTGCCATGCTGATGGTTGATGACGTTCTGGTTTCCGCCGAAGAGCGGATGCAAAAGGCGCTGGCTTCGCTTTCCGAAGGATTCTCTGCGGTGCGTACGGGGCGGGCGAACGCGATGGTGCTCGACAAGATTCGCATCGATTACTACGGAGTTCCGACGCCGATCAATCAGGTGGCGGCCATCAAAACGCCTGACGCCCATCTTTTGGTGATCGAGCCATGGGAAAAATCGATGATACGTCCCATCGAGCAGGCAATTATGAAAAGCGAGCTGGGCGTTACTCCTTCCAACGATGGAACCTGCATCCGCCTGCCGTTCCCGAGCCTTACCGAGGAACGCCGCAAGGAGCTCGTGAAGCTCTGCCGCACGTATTCGGAAGAGGCGCGCGTCGCCGTTCGCAATGCCCGCCGCGATGCAAATGCGGCAATCGAGAAGATGGAAAAAGACGAGGGGCTTCGCGAGGATGACGCCAAGCGCGCGACGGCAGAGGTGCAGAAACTTACCGATAAATACATCGGCGAGGTGGAGACGGCCTTGAAGAAAAAAGAAGCCGAGGTCATGGAGATTTAACCCGACTGCGTTCGATTGCAGAGCGTGTGACCGAAGGCGGCTTTTCTGTGCATGTTGTACGATCCGTTTTCGCACATAAGAGCCATGATTGCGTAAGCCCGTATGTTTAAGAAGCCTCTATCCGACATATTTCCCTCAGCACCGGCCGATTTGAATCCGGCTGCGCTTGATCCTGATCGCGTGCCGTGCCATATCGCCGTCATTATGGACGGCAACGGACGTTGGGCTAGCCAGAGAGGGCAAAAGCGCAGCGCAGGCCATCGAGCGGGAATTGATGCCGTTCGGGAAACGATACGCTGCTCGAACGATATTGGCGTGGAGTATCTGACCATCTATTCCTTCTCGACGGAGAATTGGAAACGCCCCCGAGATGAGGTAGACGGGCTGATGTCGCTCTTTGCCACAACGATGCTTGCCGAGACGGAAGGTTTGCATAGGGAAGGCGTCCGCGTGATGACCATCGGGGACACCGAAGGACTGCCTTTCGCGACGCGTAAGGCCTTTGAGCAAGCTGCTGAGAAAACGCGTCAAAATACGGGAATGAAGCTGGTTATCGCCGCGAATTATGGTGGGCGGGCCGAGATTTTGCGGGCGGCGAACGAATGCCTTCTCGAGAGGCTGGAAAAAGGCGAAACCGATTTAGCGTCTGCACCGGTTGGCGAATCTGAGTTCGCCTCTCACCTGTGGACGGCGGACATCCCCGATCCTGATCTTGTCATCCGTACGAGCGGCGAGATGCGTATCTCGAATTTTCTGCTGTGGCAGATCGCCTACTCCGAATTTGTGTGCTCGGATGCGCTTTGGCCCGATTTCGACCGCTACGAGCTTTTGCGCTGTGTTTTGGAATATCAGCATCGTCGCCGTCGTTATGGGGCGGTGAGCTAACATGAGCGAGGACTTCCGCCAAGAAGAAGGGTGGCGCCAAAGCGAGGGCTTCCGCCAAGAAGGATCATGGCGCCAAAGCGAGGACTTCCGCCAGAGCGATGAGTTTCGCCAAGACGGCGCTGATCCTGATCGCATGAACAGCGAAGAGTCCCGCCGCCGCGGCCTGCAGCTGAAGATGCGCGAGTATGAGCAGCGGCGCGAGATGGTCGACGGGCCGCGTCGGCGTGAGCGCACGCCCGAGGAACTCGTCGTGAAAGACCAGAGAAGACAGCGCCGCCAGATGCGAAATGAGCGCATCAAGCAGAAGGCGCTCGATAAAACACCCGATCGTCTGCGTAATCCCTCGGATTTTCAGGTACGGTTCCGCACGGGTTTTGTATATATCGCCATCAGCGTGATCTGCATTTTGGGGGGAGATATTCCCACGATGCTGTGGATCATGGCCGTTTCGGGGATTTGCGCCGGCGAATTTTATTTCATCTTACGTGCCGACACGAAGCTTCCCAACGAGGCGCTTGGCATCATCGGGGCGATCCTTTATCCCGTGGGTGTGTATTGGCTGGGATTGATGGGCGCATTGCTCGTGACGGTCATCGTGCTTTTGGGGCTTACGATCTGGTATGTCTTTTGGATGAGATCTCAAATCGGCGATGTATCGACGAGCTTTTTCGGAGCTGCCTACACGGGGCTTTTCCTCAGCGGATTGTTGGTGATCCGCCATGCAATCGGCGGAATTTGGGGCGGCGTTGCTTTGCTGCTTATCTTTGTGAGCGTTGAGGGCAATAACGTTGCCGCCTATCTGGTCGGCAGCAAATGGGGCAAGCACAAGCTTGCGCCGCGAACCTCACCGAAGAAGAGCTGGGAAGGGTTCATCGCAGGGCTTCTGACTACCATGGTGGTATGGATCCCGCTGGTGTTCATTCCCGGCGTCACAATGGATATTGCCCAAGCGCTTGCTTTCGGCTTGGTCGTCGGGCTTGCCTCCGTGCTTGGCGATTTGGCGGAGAGCCGCATCAAACGTGGTTCGGGCGTGAAGGATTCAGGGACGATCATGCCGGGCCATGGCGGCTTGTTCGATCGATGCGACTCGCTTTTCTTGGCTTCCATAGCTTCGGTTATCTTGCTTGGTTGCTTCGGTTGTATTCCGCTTTCGATCTGCTAGATATCAGGTGAGTACGATGACATTGCGAGGTGAAAAGGCACTTCGGCGTATTGCCGTTTTAGGTTCAACCGGTTCTATCGGAAGGCAGACGTTGGAAATCGTTGCCTCCCATCCGCAAGATTTGCGCATCGTCGCCCTTTCGGCTTACGGAAGCGTGGGGCTTCTTGAAAAGCAAGCCCTCGAGTTCGAGGTGAAAAACATCGTTGTAGCCTGCGACGATTTGAAAGGAACTCCCGCAATGGGCAGCCTTGAAAACGCTGCAAACGAGGGGAGGCTGCATCTTGGATTCGGGCAAGACGCCCTCGTTGAGCTGACGACGCTCGATGAGGTGGATGTGGTGGTAAACGCCCTCGTGGGAGCTGCCGGAATGCGCGCTAGCATCGCCGCCTTAGCAGCCGGAAAGACGCTTGCTTTGGCGAATAAGGAATCCCTCGTTGTGGCGGGCGATCTGATCATGCCGCTTGCGAAAAGCGCTGCTTTCGCTAAGACCTATTTGGTGCCGATCGATTCCGAGCACGGGGCGATCTTCCAATGCCTTCTCGGTGAAAAAATTAATGAAGTGGCGCGCT
>CANQTB010000089.1 GCA_947626665.1 uncultured Eggerthellaceae bacterium | reverse complement strand
AAAGGCTGCGGCTTCCTCTCGCACGCCATCTTTCCCCTTGTGCACTTGCCTTCGTTGGCCAAAGCCAACTCAGCCGTTTATCATCTCGCCGAAGGAAACAAGCTGCACGTTTCCGGACTTTGCAGCCTCGTTTTGGCATGCTGCCGTGAACCCTGTTTTCGCAAAAGCGTACAGTTGCGCAGCGCTTGCGTCCCCAATCAAATTCGTGCGATGGCGGAGTTTTTCCAGGGCAGAAAGCGGGAAGTCCTCGTTGCGCCATTTGCACTCTCCGGTAAGCACTATGCGCGAATCTGCTCTCCCGACAATATCGATGTCGGCTTCCTGCTTGAGCTGTTGATCGGTTCCCCACCAGCGCCCAAGGTCGTCGAATTCCGCCGCCACCGTTCCCTTTGCCATCTGCCGCCAAAGCCACTGAATACAGATGTTCTCAAATATCGGGCCCATATACTCGGGAAGCGCTTTCTCGATAGCACGCCACGCGCGATCTGGCATACATCGCTGAATAGACGATGCATACGGCGACACAAAGCGAAACCAGAAACGGAACAGGTTGTCGGCAATCTTATAGAGCGGTCTTTTTCCCTTTCCGACAAGGGGCTTTTCGCGAACCACCAAACCGATGCGCTCAAGCTCCTTCAGGTAATATGCGATTTCTGCTGAACCAACTCCGACTGCCAATGCTATCTCACTGCTTTGCGTATGCCCCTCGGCGATAGCGGATATGACGGAGTTATATCGCGACGCCTTTGACACTTCCTGCATAAGCATGTTGCTTGGTTCCTCATAGAGGATGGAATTGGGGTTGAGCAGCGCCGATTCGGTGAGATCGCGCAAGGTTCCGTTTCCCTGAAACTGCATAAGATAGAGGGGAACGCCGCCTACCATGCCATATATTTCAGCGATTTCAAGGGGGTCGCGTGTTGGGAAGAACTCGAGAGCGGAGAAAAAATCGAAAGGTTTCAGCTCGATCTGTGCGGTTCGGCGACCGTAGAGGGGGCTTTTCTCGCCAAGAACCTGCTCTTTCATGAAAGAAAGAGACGAGCCGCACAGCATGAGGAACAGCCTCGAGTTTGCTGAGTTGCGATCGATGAGTGCTTGAAGGATCGATGGTATGCTTGGGTCGGCTTTTGCGAGATAGGGGAACTCGTCAATGACGAATATCACGCGATGTTCTTGCGCGAGCTCAAAGATCAGCTCGAAAGCCTGCTGGAAACTGGCATAAGGTGGAACGAGCGCGGGGTCGCGGTCGGGATGCTCGAATAACGCAATGGCACGGCTCAGGTTTTCCAAATTGATCTGGCTGTTGCTCTCCACGGCGGTGAAGAAAATCGTCGGCTTCTTATTGGCGAACTCGTTGATGAGCGTGGTTTTCCCGACACGGCGCCGCCCGTAAATCACGGGGAACTGGAATGAATCCATCTCGTAGAGCTTGCTCAAAGTCTCCAATTCGTGGTTACGTCCAATGAACACGAATACTCCTTCCGGTGGGAGTCTGCCTTAAGAATGATAGTAAAACTCAAATGCATTTTAGTAAAGTCTATTTTAGTAAAGTGCACTTGAGTAATGGGAGATTGAAGCAATGAGGCTTGAGAAAAGGAGATTAAAGCAAGCCGCCAGGCTTCGCCGGAGGTATCGAAAATCGATAGCACGCGGCGTTAAATCGCTTTCAAGTCTTTCATCAGGCAAAACGTTTCCCAAAAAGTATTGAATATTGTGACCTTCCCTCGTTCCCGAGGCGGCCTTATCGTGCCATCCAACAATTCGGCGACCTAGCGCAATCTCGAAGAATCGTCGTCGAAAATCATTGTGAGGGAGGAACTGTGATGAGCAAGGAAATTAGCCGTCGAGATATATTCAAATGGGGCGGAATCGTTGGCTTGGGAGCGATGGGCTTCAGCGCGTTGGGCGGTTGTGCCGCTGAAGGAAAAAGCACGGGCGCATCAACGGCTGTTATTTCCGACGGTGTACCGACGGAATGGGACGAAGAGGCCGACGTTGTTATCATTGGCAGCGGCACGGGTTCTTATACGGCCATGCGTTGTGCAAACGATGGCCTCAGCGTAATCGTTCTTGAAAAAAACGCGCAAACCGGAGGCTCGACGATCTTCTCGTCGAGCGTCGTATGGGCACCTTGCAACGAATACGAGATGGCGGAGGGCATCGAAGACAGTCGGGAAGAGGCGCTTGCCTACATCGAAGCGCTTTCGGGCGAAACTTTCATGCCTGACGAGGCGGCTGCCTTCCTCGATAACGTGAACGCCGCCGTGAAGAATTCCACCGATATCGCTGGCGTGGAATGGACCATCTGGCCGGCTGGCATCGATTACAGTGTCTTTCTCCCGGGCGGCAAGGTGCGCGGCCGCGCCATCCTCCCCAAAGTGGGCGAGGGCGAAACGTCCATCGGCAAATTCAATACGCCCGTCATCGAGGCCGCAACCGCACTTGGCGTGCGTTTTCTGGCTTCCACCCCTGCCAAGCAGTTCATCTCGCGCACGAACGCTGACGGCACCATCGAAGTGCTGGGGGTTGTGGCACAATCGAAGAACGGCCTCATCAACGTGCGTGCGAAACGTGCCGTCGTGCTTGCCTCAGGAGGATTCGACTGGAACATGAGCATGATGAAAAACTATCTGCGCACGCCTGCCCTCTACAGCTGGGGCATCTCCACCGACGATGGCGACGGTCAGAAGATGGCCATGAAGCTGGGCGCCGACCTGCACTTCATGAATGAGTCGTTCCTGTCTCCGGGTTATAAGAAGGAATTCGAAGACGCCCATGAACAGGGCAAATCGCAGCTTTCCACCCTGATTCGCGACGATGCGAAGCGTGGCATCATCTTCGTCAATAAGCACGGCAAGCGTTTCACCAATGAATGCGCAAGCTACGACTGCGTTGCCCGCAGCTTCGGTGGCTACGAGAACGACGGCGAAAACCGCTCGTGGGCAAACCTTCCCGCTTGGGCGATTCTCGATCAGTCCGGTGCAGACGGGCACACCTTCAATGGTGGCGAACTCGGCCAACCCGGCCCCAGCTACACGAAATTTGAAACACTTGAGGAACTTGCCGTTGCATGCGGCATCGACAAGGAAGGACTGCTTGCCCAGATCGCCCGCTTCAACGAATATGCCGAGCGCGGTGAAGATCCCGATTTCGGCCGCGGGCAGGACTACTACGGACAGAACTCCATTTATACGAGCGCGGATTACGAAGGGCCTTTCCGTACGCTGCAACCTATCAGCACTCCGCCCTTCTATGCAGCCGAAATCGTTCCCGTTGTTCTCGGAACCATGGGCGGCATCAAGACAAATGCCCAAGCTCAGACCGTCGATATGGATGGCCAGGTGATCGCTCGACTTTATGCGCAAGGCAACGTGAGCGGCATTGGCGCAGGTGGTGCGTGCTATGTCGGCGGTGGCGGCACGATTGGCCCAGGCATCGCCTATGGCGAAATCGCCGCCAATCAGATCAAAACGTTGGCTGAGTGGGCGTAACGAAAACCGCGCATTCCCAAAGCGCTCTGTCTCCCCCGGAGCGAACGAAGTGCCTGGCTTACAAGCCGGGCACTTTGCCATATGATGGAAGCCCACCGGACGGAAGGCACGCGATGACTTCTTGCAGACAATTGACCTCTGATGAGCGCTTCCTCGCCCTTGTTCGAAAGTCGTGGATCGCCCCTCTTTGTCGCGAAGAGCTTGCGACGTTGCCGCTTCCCGAAGATTTCACCGAGGACGAGGTATGGGAAGCTCTCATGCGCATCCGCTATGCCATGGCATTTCGAAGCCCTCAATACACCTCATCGCCGAAGCATTTTATGGATTGGCATACCATTCCCCAGCATTTAAGCTGGGTCCTTCACGAGCTTGACCACAAAACGCGCTCAGGTTCGAATCTCGATGTGCTTGCCCGCGAACGGAGCAGCCGTGCCTTCGTCACCCAGCAATACGTTGAGGAAATGGTCTGCAATCTGCAGTTTGATGGCTACGACATCGAATACGAGGATGTGCGTTCGGTTCTTTTGGAAGAGCGTCCGCCGCTCTCAGACGCCGAGCGCATCGCCGCGAACTTCCATGGCCTCATGCATGAACTTCCTTCGTTGGTGAAACAGCAGATCCTAAGCGCTGAAACGTTGCAGGAGCTTTATGCGCGACTCGTGTCTGGCGTGCCTGCGGCAGAACAGGCGAGTCCGTGTCGGCCGCCACGTTCGCCACTGGAAGAGCATTATGCCCAGCTAGCCGATGCGGGAGAAGGGGGAGCAAGCTCGCTGCAGCTGGTAGTAGACGTGGCCAACGGACGCGGAAGCGATCCTCTTCGCCATCCCATCATGACCTCGATGCTGGTCAACTGCCAGTTCTGGCGCACGCCGCTTTTTCCCTCCTGCAATAATCTCATGGGTTGTATCGCCAGCCGATTCTATCTCACGCGAGAAGGTTATCCGGTGTTTCGCTACGTGCCCAAGATCCGCATCTTGGAAAAGTGGAAGCACGGGCGTTATGACAGCATTGCCGGCGCTTCCTGCGCGCAAGTCAAAGAATATGCTGCGCGTGAAGGGGACTTAACGCTTTATTACGACACCGTTATGACGCTCATGCTTTACGAAGTGAACCGGATGGAGCACGCTCTTATCCAGAAAGCGAGCCTTGATGGGGAGGCGTTGGAAGGGATTGAGGGCATTCCGTATCTTTCGCACCGACAACGTGAGGTTTTACGCGAGGCGGTTCTTGTGCAAAAGGCCGAGTTCACCATCGCCGAGCACAAAAAGCGCTATGGAGTGGTGTATTCAACCGCCCGAGCCGATTTGGAAGATCTCGTTAACAGGGGATTGCTCGACCGCATTCAGCGGGGTCAGGCCTTCGTTTATAAGGCCGTTGCGAGCCTTCGCGACAACCTCCGCCTTCCATAGGTCGCCCGAGCCTTTCTCTTCCCTCTCGAAAAAGAAAGGTTGTAACCATGGTCGCCCTTTTTCAAGGATCGAGAGAACGTATCTATAAGAGATTAAAGCAGGTTTTGCTACGAGGCGATACCCGCCTCGGGCTGTTGGGTCGTCAGGTGTGCCTTGATGGCCTGCGCAAACGCCCGCATATCCTCGCTTGGCCGCTTAGAGTACACAAGGCCATAGGGCATCGTCCAAGGCCATTTCACAGGGATCGTGGCCATCGATGGATGAACATCTGACCAGACGCGATAGGTGGGAAGAAGGTATCCTGCCTGCTCACATGCGTTGAACGTTGTGATGTCATAGTGCGTGGGGCTTGTTACAAGGGAGATGAGCGGATGCATGGCTTTGATTTCCTCTCGAATCTTACGCACAAGCGGCGAATCGCTGCCAGGCACCATCATGATAGTTTCCCCGTCAAGGTCACCCCATGTCAGATAATTCCGACGTGAGAGCGGATGGTTGCGCGGTACGGCAAGGCAGAAAGCAAGCTCATCGAGAAGAAGGATGTTTGCCGTGGCGCGCCAGTGATCGGAATCGCACGGGGCGACGAAGCAGTCGATGCGCCGTCCTAATTCATCGGCAATCTCATTCAGGCTCGTTGTGTCATCGTCGAAAGGCACGATCTCGAAAGTGATGTCTGGTTTGTCTGAGCCAAGCGAATCCCATAGCTCAAGCAATGGCCGACAAGGACGGAGCACGGAGGTTCCGACCCGTATCACATGGCGCTTGCCGGCATCGGCGGCGCGTCATTACCTCTACCGGTTCTTCCAGTTTCTGTTTGGCAATGAGCCCAAAGCCGAAGCGTGGGGAGAGCTTGATTCTGAGCTTTTCGGTGAAGCTTGCGAGATCGTCGGCGTAAATGGGCGGGCGCTGGGGGGAAAGCTTTGCGAGGCCCAGACAGACGCAGCGATCCGCAAGCATCTCTCCGTTGAGTATACGGTTGCCTTTATCGGCCCTGGTGCTCTCGCTTCCCCTCCTTGGGAATCGGCGCAGCTTTCAGGAGACGGAGCGCTGTTCTCAGCGATAACCCTCGATGTGCGCAATGCGTATCGCGAGCAAGGTCTTCTTCCCGAGCAATACCCCCGTGTTGCTGATGATCATATTGCGCTTGAGTGCGGATTTCTCGCCGAGCTCGCTGAGCGGGCACTTTCAGACTTTCAGGTTTTCGACGGAGAGCGCTGTCGGGAGAATCTGGCGACCAGTAAAGTATTTCTCGATGCCCATCCTTTGCGCTGGGTAGATGTTTTCGCGGGAAAGATAGATGGTGGTCGTACGCCCTTTTACCAGACGGCAGCTCAAGTTCTCGCAGATTTCATGCATATCGACACAGCTTGGCTATCGGCACGAAGCACTCGATAGGGATGGGATGAGCTTTTATCGAGACTTACGCCCGCCAAGCGCGAGTGATGGAGCTTTCGGCGCCCGTTGGGGAATGGGCCGTTTCGGCTTTTCCGCAGCAGTGTCTCCGGATACGGTCGCAAGCGATCTCTCGTAGGCGTTGAATGCTCTCACAACGTCTTCGGCCACAAAGATCCCGCTTTTTCGATTTTTGGAGTTCTGCTTCAATATCCCGCGCTCGACGAGCTCGTTGACGGCGAGGCGCGCCGATGGATAGCTCTTCCCCGTGAGTTCTTGGGCCGTTTTGATGCTGATCGCGGGCGTTCCGAGAAGGATGTCGAGCAGCTGAGATCCGGCTGAGCCGGCACGGAAGCGCGTCTCCTCGATCCATGTTCTCTTAATTCCGAGCAACGTGCTTTCGAATTGCGAGGCGCGGGTGCATGCCTCGCAAGCCACCTTGGCGAAATACTCGACCCAATCGTTCAGGGCCTCGTCTCTCACATATTCGACGTCGCCCTCGAAGCGGAACGCAGAGAGGTTTGCGATGTACCTCTCACGGTCAGCTGCAAGCAGCAGCGATATTGGCGGAACGGTGACGCGTGTCGATCCGCCCTTTTTGAGAACGAGGTGGATGAGGGCCCTGCCGGTGCGGCCGTCGCCGTCCGCGAATGGGTGGATCGTCTCGAACTGCGCATGCGCGACCGCCGCGACGGCGACGGACGGTTTTGTTCATGCCGCTTCCGTTGGGCTGCCAGAAGCGATCTAGGTAGGTTCCCATGTGCTAACCTTTCTTTTCTGGCTTCAAAAAGAAAGGTTATTGCTCTAACCGTTCTTTTACAAGGGCGAAAGAATGCTTTCACAAACGCTGGGTTCGTTGCCATAAAAGCGATGATTGCCGTTCGATTTTATAGGCTATTTTCTGCCCCAGGCCAACTGCGACGATGAGGCTTTCATCTTTAAGGCGCCTCCGTCTAGCAAGGTGCCAAGGTCAGACGCACCAGCACCCTACAGCTACAGGGTTGCAATGTGAAAAAATCTCCAAATACGGAGAAAAATTTGTGAAAAAATCTCCAAAAATGGAGATAATTTAGAACTATACTTTCTCGACAATAGGCAGAGGAGGCTGCGGTCATGGCTCAAATGAAACGCAAGATCGACGATAGGCTCGTCGTTTGGAAAGGCCGCGTCCATAAGCCGCTCGTGATATTCGGCGCTCGGCAAACGGGCAAGACGACATCGGTGCTCGAGTTCGGCCGAGCCCATTACGAAAGCGTCGTGCACATCGATTTCTATCGTCAGCCCTTCGCAAAGAGTGCGTTTCAAGGAGATCTTTCCCCGACGGCGGTCATATCTGCGCTCGAGGCGCTGCTCGACGTGGATATAGTGCCGGGAAAAACGCTTCTCTTCCTCGACGAGATACAAGCATGCGACGAGGCCCTTACGGCACTGAAGTTTTTCTGCATCGATTCCCCAGAATACGACGTGAT
>CANQTB010000088.1 GCA_947626665.1 uncultured Eggerthellaceae bacterium | reverse complement strand
CGGGCTTCACGAGGAACGGCTCCATCAAAAGCGTGTTTTCGAAAGTGGCGCCGAGCGGTTCGGTGAGGGCGGTGATGTTCGCGGTGATTTCCTCGGGCGTGATTGAGGTGGGGAAGCGGCTATCGAGCGTTTGCACGATGTGGCCGTCTTCCATCTTGATCGTGCCGCCGATCACCGTGAGCGGCCCGAAGAACTCGTCCTCGGACTTGATGCCGACGCCCGAACCATCGGTGTGGTTCAAGAGCTTCTGCAGAAATTCGATGAAGGGGCGCTCCTCAGCGGTGCAAAGATCCTGCTCAAGGATATAGTTCACCAAAAGTGCGATGGCATTCACGCCGTTTTCAGGAGTGGAGGCGTGGGCGCTTTTGCCCGTGGCGTCGATACGCACGAGGTCGGTGCCGAATTCGGTGAAGGCCAGACCTTCGGCGGGCGGCATCTCTTCGATGTTGCCCTTCACAACCACATGGGCAAAGCCGGGTACTGCATTCGTCGCCGAGCCGCCCTCGAAATCGATGATGCTGCCGTTTGCATACACAGGGCCGGTGATCGTTGCGTCGAAGCCACCCTTTTCGCCATAGCAGACGGGATATTCCGCATCGGGTGTGAAGAGGAACGCGGGGTCAGCGTAGTGCTCGTGATAGTAGGCGACGTCAGCCATGCCCGTTTCCTCGTTCGCGCCGAAGAGGAAGCGAATGGTGTAAGGGAAGCGCTTGCCCTCGGCATCGAGGCGATCCTTCCAGAATTTCATGGCGTAAAGCGCCACGATGCTCGGGCCTTTGTCGTCGAGAACGCCGCGGCCAAGGAGGTAGCCTTCTTTGCGGGTGACGGCGTATTCGGGGAAGTGCCACCCTTTGCCCGCAGGTACGACATCCATGTGGCCGATGATGCCGATTTGCGTTTCGCTCTCGCCGGGGAAATCTGCGAAACCGATATAGCCCTCGGCGTCATGCGTATCAAAGCCCATGGAGGAGGCGATGCTGAGCGCTTCGGTGAGCGCAGCCTTCGGTCCGGGGCCGAATGGCGCCCCTGGAGCTGCCTTGTCGAGCTCCTCGATACTTTCGATGTGAACGAGTTTGTCGAGGTCAGTGATGAGGTTTTCCCAGTTATCCTCGATGAAAGCGTCGAGTTCAGCAAGCAGCGTGGCCTTATCCATAGTGGCTCCTTTCTTTCGGTGCCATTAGCATATCGCAATTCGCATCGGCGCTTCCCTTGCTGCGCCAACCGATACCTTTTTGTTCTCCGATGTCGGAGTCGGGTTTTTCGCCGAGAAGAAATGAAGAATACAGGGGATAAAGCAGATAGTGCAATGTGAAATAAGAGCAAAAGACGAAAGGGGAACCATGCAAGCAATACAGACGGAGCTTCAACGGCAGCGGGAATATCTTGCGCTCCGTGAGGCGGAAATCGAAGAGCGCTATCGTCCTGAAGCGTTGACGTCTGAGGAGTCGAATGCTGCCATGCGCGAAATCTTTGCGCAATGGGGTCTCGATTATGCGTAAGCTGCTCTGGCGACTAAACGGCTAATTGGCAGCAATAACGAGCTCAGTAATTAAAGAAAATCACGATTTTCTTTAATTAAATCGCCAGAAGAGCGCCGTAATTAAAATCGCTTTAACTTAATTATCCTGTTTCCGGCTTTCCGGCTTTCCGGATTTTCGCTCATTCGGTTCCTTCGCCGATAATAGAAAGGTACTGTTGAAAAGCATATTGCTTTCTTCTCGACCGCTCAGGAGTCAAATCTACGAGGACATTCAACTGATGTATGAACTTTTCGATAAGAGCACCTGCTGACGGCGAGGATATCCCCAGTTGCTGAACAATCCCTTCCCTCGTTATTCGGGGTGTCGCAAAAAGGAGATCCAAAAGGCGATGTGCATTTACCGCCGTGGCGGTTCCCCAAGCGTTGATTTCCGCCATTAGGCGCTCGCGTAGCGCATCGATTTCATGTGCTGAGCGGGAAGACTCCTCCGACACCTCAACAATTCCGCGAAGGAAGAACTTGACCCACTCCTCCCAGGCCCCGTTGTTTCTCACGTCCATAAGGCGATCGTAGTACTCAGTACGATTTCTCTTGAAATAATAGCTAAGGTACAGAAGCGGCTGAGAGAGAATGTGCTGTTGGCAGAGATACAGCGTAATCAACAGCCTACCCATACGCCCATTGCCGTCAAGAAAGGGGTGGATCGTTTCGAACTGCGCGTGGATAAGGGCAATCTTCACGAGCGGCGGCATCGAATCCTCCTCGTAAAAATAAAGTTCAAGGTCGCGGAGCGCCTGCGTCATGTCGTCGACGGTCGGCGGAACGAATGCGGCATTTTCTATGGTGCTTCCATAGCCTCCGATCCAATTTTGGGAATGCCGAAATTCTCCAGGGGAGCGGTCGCTTCCCCTTCCCGATGCGAGAAGCTGATGGTGCACTTCCCGAATGAGTCGCAAGCAAAGAGGAAATCCGTCGTTCTCTAGGCGGGAAATGCCATAATTGAGCGCGCGAACGTAATTGGTCACCTCTCGGGCATCTTGGGTCTGGCGTTCCTCGGTTTCCAGCACATCGACAAGCGAGGCCTGAGTTCCTTCAATTTGGGAACTGAGAAGAGCTTCCTTTTTCACATACATGGAGACGAACAGATTTGGGTTGGGAAGCGTTTCGGTTATCCCATCTAACTTACCCAAAGCGCGATCTGCCTCAGAGAGAAGTGCGATCGTCTCCATGTCGAACTGCAAAGGAGGGTCGGGGGGCAGGTTCTTCGGCACAAAAGATTTGTAGCCTTCGATCTGCTTGACGTATCTTCCTGCTCGATTATTCATAAGCACACCTTCTCTTTGTGTTTCTCTGATTATTCCACGATATGTTTCATAATTAAAGTGAAACGTGAAAAACTTTCGCTAAAAGTCGTTAATTAAAGAAAAACGCGATTTTCTTTAATTAAATCGTCGGAAGAGCGCCGTAATTAAAATCACTTTAACTTAATTATCCTGTTTCCGGCTTTCCGGCTTTCCGGCTTCTGGCCTTCGGTCCTTCTGGCCAGTTGATCATGTTTCGCCCTCTAAAAGGAGGCATCCGCGCCATCAGCTAAATAGCTATCGCCCAAGCAAAAAATAAAGGCGGCCTGGGGTTGGCCGCCTTCGGGATGGGGTGAGTGCCAACGCCCAATTGGCACTCGAGAGGAAAGAAAGGGTGGTACACATCATTGCTTTTCTGCGATCAAGGAGGAGAAATCGCACAAAAGCAAAGCAGGCTGCAGACTTTGCTCCCATATACAAGAAAAACTCACGTAACGGAGTTCTTCTGATAAATGGTCGCTTCTGCTTTCTGCTGGATTGTAGTATAGGCGGCTCGTTGGGCCTTCGTTAAGGTCAGGAATAAGCAGTTACCCTCCCGAAAGCGTTTGTTCCCCCTCTGTAAACACGCTGTAGATTGGTTACGAAAAAGTAACGCGAATATACCCAACGGCCGCCTTGAAATGATTCCCTGGCTCTGTCCCTCCAGCAGAAGCCAGGGGTATTTCATCGGAATAGTCTTCAAAATGCGCCGCTTGAACGAGATGAGTTTTCAAGCGGGCCGCGTTTTTTGCGCGCCATGCCTAAAGAAGGGTCGGCTTTTGTGGCGCAAGCGCTTGAAGGTGCTAGCCCTCGATTGCGATAGTGTGCTTCTCCTCAAGCTGGGGCTCGGGTTGCTTCTTGGGAATGCTGATGTTTAGCACACCGTCTTCGAACTTCGCGTTGATATCAGCCTCATCGAGGTCTTCACCAACATAGAAGCTTCTGCTGCACGTTCCGCTGAAGCGCTCCTTGCGGACATAGTTGGTCTCTTCGTCCTTTTCCTCGGTCTCATGCGAAGTTTCCGCGGAAATGGTGAGGTAGCCATCTTTCAGCTCCGCCTGAAGCTCGTCCTTCTTGAAACCTGGGAGATCGATGGCGACGTTGAAGCCGTTGTCGGTCTCCTTGATATCGGTGCGCATCGTCTCGGGCTTAAAGCCTTGGATTGAAAGCGTAGGAGTGAAGTTCGAAGTCTTGAAGAAGGAATCGAACGGATCGGTCAGCAGTTCGCCGAAGAGGGAACGATTGCGACGGCGGGGTACGATCATAGACATCATGGTTGCTTCCTTTCATGGGTGCATAGCGTTAACGTGGCAGGCGGCCGTATCGATGATCGCCCACGCCTTGGGGGAAAGCGTGCTGCGACTTCCTTCGATCGGTGCGGTACATGCTGTCCTTACGAGATGTGCTGCGCGTGCGTCGTGTGCCTATCGTCAGTGCTATGCTCGTGGTTATTGTTCGTGGCATACTATAGCGTCGAGAATTAGCACTCGCAAGATTAGAGTGCTAAAATACCAGTTCATCCACGAGAAATTCACAATCAAGGGTCAAAGCAGTCATGAAGACTATCGGTTCCGTCTCATAGAAAAAGAAGCCGGCACGTGGCCGGCTTCTCAATTCTTAAACGGTGCGTGAACGCGCGAGCGGCCTCGGCAGCCGCCATCTGGCTTAGTAGGCCGTGAACTTGTCTGCAGGGCAGAAGCAGATCGGGCACTTCTCGAAATCCGAGCCCTTGTGGATGTATCCGCAGATGGGGCACAGATAGTACTTGTCGTCGTCGGGGCTGCTGATGTTGTTGTAAGCATCAAGGTAAAGCTCGGCATGCACGGCCTCGGCAAGCTTTGCGCGGGTAAACACCATAACGGCGGCGTTGTCGCCTTCCTCAACGGCCTTCGCGATAAAAGAAGGATACATATCGGAAGTCTCATAGATCTCGCCGAGAGCGCCTTGGATCAGGTTCACATCGGTTTGATGGGCTTCGGCAGCCGGAGCGGTCGGGCGCTGGAAGTCGGGCTCCACCTTCTCGATGAGGCCGGCTTCGAGGCCGATGTGAATCTGCTCGGCAGCGGAGGTTGCGCGGAACAGGCCGGCAAGTTGCGGGTAGCCCTGCTCGTCGGCAGCTTTGGCGAAGGCGGCATATTTCGCGGAAGCACCAGTTTCGCCATTGACGGCGGCTTTCAGGTTCTCCAGCGTGGTGCCGACCTCGGTGATGCTGTTCGGTTGGATGTTGAAGTTATCCGTGTTCTCGCGATTAGGGATCACGTCACGTAATTTCATGGTTGCTCCTTTTGTGGTCGAATTGAAAATACCCTTCGGGCTCGCTTTATTATAGGGCAAGGCTTGTAAGATGTGAGAAACTATTGCGGAAAGCAGCAAGCGCTCATAACGGAAGGATGGCTCATGGAACACGAGGTCGCGTGGAAGAACTACGACGAAAAGGCGTTGGCTGAGCTTGAAGAGCTTGCCGACGGATATCGGCGCTTCATATCGGAGAATAAAACGGAGCGCGAATGCGCAAAGGCGGCGATTGCGCTTGCGGAAGGGGCAGGATATCGAAGCCTTGCGGAAGTGCTTGATCGTGGTGAGAGCCTTCAGGCTGGCGATAAGGTGTGGGCTGCTTCGCATGGCAAGGCCGTGATGCTCGTCCATGTGGGTTCGGCACCGTTTGCGGAGGGCTTCAACATCCTTGGTGCGCACATCGATTCGCCGCGCCTCGACGTGAAGCAGAATCCCCTTTACGAATCGAACGGCTTTGCGCTTCTCGACACGCATTACTATGGCGGCATCAAGAACTATCAGTGGGTGGCACTGCCGTTGGCGATCCACGGTGTGGTGGTAAAGACCGACGGCACGGTTGTCGATGTCGTCGTTGGTGAGGATGATGACGATCCCGTGTTCTGCGTGAGCGATCTCTTGGTGCATCTCGCGAATGAGCAGTTGGAGAAAAAGGGCGCCAAGGTGGTGGAGGGAGAAGACCTCGACCTGCTGGTGGGCAATCGCCCGGTGACAGAGGCGGGGGAGCGGCAGTCGTTAGAAGATGCCGGAGATGCGAGCGAGGCCACTGCGGCGGAGAAACCAGCTGCATCGGCCAAAGAGCCAGTGAAGGAATATCTGCTCGCGCTCCTTCAGGAGAAATATGGCATCACCGAACACGACTTCCTCTCGGCGGAGCTTGAGATCGTTCCCGCCGGCAAGGCGCGTGATCTCGGATTCGACCGCAGTATGATCCTTGGTTATGGGCAGGACGACCGTGTGTGCGCCTACACGTCGCTCATCGCGCAGCTCGCGTTGGCGAAGTCCGGCACGATGCCCGAAAAAACGGCGGTTACCATCCTTGTCGACAAAGAGGAGATCGGTAGCGTTGGCGCAACAGGCATGACGTCGCTTTTCTTCGAGAACACGCTCGCCGATGTTATGGCGTGTGCGGGCGGTTATGACGAGCGCTCGCTGCGCCATTCTTTGGCGGTATCCCGCATGCTTTCTTCTGATGTTTCCGCTGGCTTCGACCCTGCCTATGCGAGCGTTTTCGAACCGAAGAACTCCGCCTTTTTGGGGCGTGGCCTCGTGTTCAACAAATACACGGGCGCCCGCGGCAAGAGCGGCTCGAACGATGCGGATGCCGAATACATGGCGCTCATCCGTCGGGTCATGGGCGAGGCGAACGTCGCATTTCAGACGGCTGAGCTTGGAAAAGTTGATGTGGGAGGTGGCGGAACAATCGCCTATATTCCCGCGAAATATGGCATGGATGTGATTGATTCCGGCGTCGCGGTGCTTTCGATGCATTCCCCGTGGGAAGTGACGAGCAAGGCTGACATTTATGAGGCGAAGCGCGGCTACGAGGCGTTTCTGCTGGGAGCGTAGGGCCGGCGTAAATTCCGCTAAAATTCGCTAAAATTCCACGCGCAACTTTTGGGGCGGTTTCTCATTTTTTGGAAAACCCTCGCGGCTTCGCGTGGGCGCGTCTATAATGCTCGCAAGGAAATTTGAGAAAGGGGCGTCGCGTCAGGTTTCGTTAGGCATGCGCACCAAGCGAAAGGGGATTTCATGGCGTTTTACTTCGCGGATTCGTCACGTACCTTCAATGAGTATCTCTTGGTTCCAGGCTTTACGCCAAAAGACTGTTCGCCTGCCAATGTGAGCCTGAAAACGCCACTGGTGCGTTATCGCAAGGGCAGCGAAGAATGCCCGATCACGCTGAGCATCCCCATGGTGAGCGCCATCATGCAGGCCGTTTCCGATGACCGCATGGCGATCGCCCTCGCCACCGAAGGCGGGCTTTCCTTCATCTACGGATCCCAAAGCATCGAAGACGAGGCGGCGATGATCGCCCGCGTGAAAGACTACAAGGCGGGTTTCGTTACCTCCGATGCGAACCTTGCGCCCACCTCGACGCTTGCGGATGTGGTGGCGCTTCTCGAGGAGCACGGCCACTCGACGATGCCGGTGACCTCCGACGGCTCTCCCCATGGAAAGCTCATGGGCATCGTCACGAGTCGTGATTACCGCCTTTCGCGCATGTCGCTCGACGAGCGCCTCGTTGTGGCGCCGGCCGACACCTCGCTCAAGGTGGCGAACGACATTATTTGGGATCACAAGCTCAACACGCTCCCCATTGTCGACGAGGATGACAATCTGCTCTATCTCGTATTTCGCAAAGACTACGACTCCCACAAGTCAAACCCGCACGAGCTTTTAGACGCGCATAAGCGCTATATGGTGGGCGCGGGCATCAATTCACGAGATTATGCGGAGCGCGTGCCAGCGCTCGTTGATGCCGGGGCCGATGTGCTGTGCATCGACAGCTCGGAGGGTTATTCCGACTGGCAGAAGATGACGCTTTTCTGGATCCGTGAGAACTATGGCGAGAGCGTGAAGGTGGGCGCGGGAAACGTGGTGGATGCCGAAGGGTTCCGCTTTCTCGCGGATTGCGGCGCCGATTTTGTGAAGGTGGGCATCGGCGGCGGTTCCATCTGCATCACACGTGAGACCAAAGGTATC
>CANQTB010000087.1 GCA_947626665.1 uncultured Eggerthellaceae bacterium | reverse complement strand
TTGAAGCCGTCGCGCCGCTCGACATCGACATGATAGCGCCTGCCCATGGGATCATCTGGCGCAGCCATAAAGACGAGATCCTTTCGCGTTATCGTCGGTGGAGCTCGATGGAAACCGAGGAATACGCGCTCATCGTCTACGATTCCATGTGGCATACCACCGAGACGATGGCGCTGCAGATTGCCGACGCCTTTATGGAAAGCGGCATTCCTGTTCGCTTGTTCGACCTCAAAGTGAACCACATTTCCGACATAATGACCGAAACGCTGACGGCGAAATATCTTGCCGTGGGATCGCCGACGCTGAACTCGGGAATGCTGCCGACCGTCGCCGCCTTCCTCTGCTATCTGCGCGGGCTCACCCCGAGAGGGCGCGAGGGCATCGTCGGCATCCCCTTCGGTTCGTATGGCTGGGCCCCTCTCGGCCCGAAGAAAGTCGCCGAAGAACTCGAGGCGTGCGGCTATATGCTGCCCTTCGGCGTGCTCACGCATCAGTGGACCGAGGATGAGGCGGGGCTTGTCGAGCTTCACCAGACGATCATGGAGGGCATCGCGAAGCTGCGCGGCTGACGAATTTCACAGCTATGCGATAGCACGAAGCGCCTCGCCACGAGCAAAATCGCGATAAACGCTACGGGCGCCTCTGCTCCTCCAACCACGCAAGCAGGCGCGGGAGCTCGCGCTGCGCCTGCGCATAGCCGTCATCATAGGCGGCTTTCAGCTTTTCGTAGCTCGTCTCGCGATTGCCGATGGGCATCTTATCGGGACAGTAGACGAAGGCAGACCCTTGCACCTCCAGCTTGTCGAGTTCATCGAGGATCGCATTGTAGGGTTGCCATCGCTCAATCGAACGCTGCGCGACGCTTGGATGCTTGCGGAACATCAATCGGAAGAGCGCCCGCTGATAGGCCGGCAACGGATGCTTGCGGTAGTCGTGCTCCTGTGTGCGCACGACGACGAATTTCGTGAATCCGTCGGCACGCGCTGCGTCCAAAAGGATGCCCCAGCTATCGCCTATGCCGCCGTCCATATAGGTGCGGCCATCGATCGTCGCCGGAGGCATGAAACCCGGCATCGACGAGGAGGCGCGCACAAAGCGGCCGATCTCAAGCGCGGAATGCATATCGCTCTTGGTCCACGCAACCGTTTCGCCGCTGTTCCAATCGAAGGCCTCGATATGAAGATCGGCAGGGTTTTCGAAGAAGGTCTTCGCCGCGAAGGCCATATCGGCATCGCTTCCCTCCAGCTCCTCGATGATTCCCTCGTAGAGATAGGCCGCATTGAAATAGCCTTTCCCGCTCAGCATGCTTTTCCAGCCACCAAACTGCGGATCGAGGACAAGATCGACGAAGGAGGCCCGCGCACGATCAACGTCACGCGATAGGTAGTTGATCGCATGGCTCGATCCGGCGGAGATGCCATAGGCCTTCGGGAAATTGAGGTTGTTCTCAAGCAGCGTCACGACGAGGCCCGCCGTCGCCGCGCAGCGCATTCCACCGCCCTCGAAAATCAAAGCGACATCGGGCTGATTGATGCCCATATCGCGTACGGTGCAGCGTTTCTCCGCGACCTTGCCCCGATCTTCCTCTGCCATCGTCAGCGTCCTCTTTGCTCGTTCCTCGCTTTGAACCCTATTTCAGCTGGGACGGATGGCGCTTGAAGAAATCAAAGCGCGGCGGCAGCTCTTGGATGCGGTGGAATCCCGCATCGATCTCCATCGCCCCGCACAACTCCTCAACGCCTTCGAAATCATAGTTCCAGCTAAAGAACTCATCGGGATCGAAATTCAAAAACTCGCAGATCAGCTCGCAGCCCCGCGGCACAATCGGATGCATCAGCAACGTGGAGACCCGCAGCAGATGGAATGAATCGATGAGCACCTGCATACGGCGGTCGCGGTCCCCCGCCAAGTCGGCAAGGCGAATTTGCTCGGTCCAATATTTGTTCGCCCAGCGAATGAAATCGTCCACGAGCGACATAACGGAATGAAGCTCAACCCGATGCATGAGCCGGTTATATTCATGCAGCGCCTCATGGGCACGTGAGATAACCTCCTCGCTCACCTTCCCGATAGGAAGCGAGCTATCGAAGTTGTTCTTCGCCTCATAGAAGCAGCTTCGCGCAAGGCGGTTGAAGACGTTGGTGACCAGCACGCCCTCTTTGAGCACCGGATCGGCGACACGCGCATCCTCGCGAATCGCCGCATCGGGGTTGAAGGGCTTGGGCTGGAAGCTCACCGAGCGCTGATCGAGGCCAAGCGCGAGGAAATGCGCCCGCAGCTGCTCGGCCGTGTAGTGCTCTAACAGCTCCTCCCCCGTCGGCGGTGCAACCGCCCCGGACGAAGATGCCTTCACCTTGCCGTAGAGCACATGATGATTGGCAACGAGCGTCGTTTGGCGAATCGGAGCCGCCCCGGGCCCATCCGCGAGGATGCCGCCCGGCTCGAGCGAAGCGAACATCGCCGGTTGGGCAACGCCGTAGAAATAGAGGTTGTCTTGCCCAATGAACTGATAGACGCGGGCATCGTCCGAGCACCAAAAATCACGCCACGAATCACGGGGCAACCCCCGCTCGTCGTTGACGGCGATCGTAAACGAAATCGGCGCCCAGAGCGATTCGGGCCAGCACCAAACGCTGAGGCCTTCCACACCTTCAAGGGAGGGTGCCGCCACGCCCCAGCTCGCATTGCCGGTGATGCGAAACGGCACGAGGCATTTACCCGTGCGGAAACGTATGCCTGCCTGCGAAAGCAGGGTGCGCGCACGATCGCGATCTTCGATGGTTTCGAAGACGATCTCAAAGCTCTGCTTGCCTTCCTCAGGCTCGCGAAGCGTATGCGCGGGAAGCTCGTTCGCGATCTCCTCGTAGCCTTCCCGAGCCTCGTTTTTCACATAGATGATGGGGTCGGCCAAAAACTCACGGATCGTCTGATACACGATCGGGCGAACCTCCGGATCGTCCTCAAGCGAATTGGCAAACTTTACGAGGTAGTCGCGATAGGCAGGGAGATCGAAATACCAATTGGCAACGGGGCGCATCTCGGGCACCGTCGCCGACACCGTCGAAATCGGATTGATGAGATCCTCCGGCTCGTACTGATGGCCGAGGTCGCATTCGTCGGCATAGGCCTTCTGCGATTTACAGCCCTGCACCGGACACCGACCGACAACTTGGCGCCCGTTGAGGAACATCTGCGCCTGCGTGTCGTAGAACTGCAGCGTTTCTTCCAGATGGAGCCAGCCATTCAAATAGAGACGCTCCAAAATGGCATCGGAAACCATCTGGTGCACGTCTCCGGCATGCCCGATGCCCGATCCGTCGAAGATATCGAGGCTGACGTCGAAAGCCTTCAGCACGCGTTTTTGAGATTCGTGGTTCCTTTCGACGTAATCGGCGATCGTCCCCTCGAACTCTCCGCTCTCGACGAGCTTGCGATAGCCTTCCTCGATCGGAGAGCCATAGCAATCCGTTCCCGAGACGAACCGCACGTTTTCCTTGCCGATGCGATCGCGAAGAAACCGTGCGAAAGCGTCGGCGGGGATGAAAACCCCTCCGATATGGCCGAAATGAAGCGATTTATTTCCATAGGGCATGCCTGCGGTGACAACCGCCTTGGCAGGCCAAGAGATTTCACTCACTGATGGGGGAAACTGTGTCATAGGATTCCAATTCCTTCGCCAAGCGCTCAAGGTCCGAAGCGCTGATTTCTTCATCCTCCGACCGCAGATAGTCGATAAGGGCGGAAAGGTTCGTCATGGCAGCAGGACGCAGATACATCGTCTCCGCCTCATCGATTCCCGCGAGTTCGCAGGCCTTTGACAATGCGGCATCGAGCGTGCCGATCTCGTCCGCCAAACCGTTTTGCACGGCGTCGATGCCTGTATAGGTCATACCGTTTGCCAGTAGCGTCGCATCTTCAACGCTCATGCCTCGTCCGGCTGCCACCTTATCGATGAATGTCTGGTTGATCTGATCGACCATCGCCTGATAATGCTCGCGCTCCTCATCGGTCAGGGGGCGATAGCCGAAGCTCGCATCCTTCGAGGGTGAGGAGACGATCGTCTCCATCTTGATGCCGAGCATATCCATCAAACCCGAGAGATCCGTCATCTGCATGATCGTGCCGATCGATCCGATCGCGGTTGTCTCATCCACAAAGATGTAGTCGGCCTGGGACGATACCTCATAGGCTGCGCTCGCATTCAGCGATGCGCTCGAGACAACCACGGGTTTCGAGAAATCGCGCACATAGATCGACATCTCCTCACCAGCCGTCGAGGTGCCGCCGCCCGAATCGACGCGCAGGACAACCGCCATGATGTTCGGGTCCTTCTCCGCGCGATCAAGCTGGGCCTTCAGCCCCTCGGGGCTCGAAGTCGTGCCATCATATTGAATCGTCCCGTTGATCTCGATAATGCCGATCGTCGGCGAAGACGCCGAAGCGACCTGCGTGCTTGCGGTGAGCGATCCCGCCTG
The DNA here is from genome assembly GCA_947626665.1 of uncultured Eggerthellaceae bacterium. Lineage (GTDB taxonomy): Bacteria > Actinomycetota > Coriobacteriia > Coriobacteriales > Eggerthellaceae > CANQRF01. The sequence continues at coordinate 3,400 of CANQTB010000087.1, read as the reverse complement.
CCCGAGCGTGGTGTTCACGATCGTGGTGCACGAGGCAACGCAGAAGAACACGAGCGCAAAGAGGAGCACGACGACCACAAGGGCAACGATCCACGAATGGCTTTTCTGCGCACTTGGCGCTGTCGGCGCTCCCGCCGGAGCAGGAACGGGAACATAGCTGACATAGGCGCCGGCCGCGGATGGCTGCGGCGCCTGCGCAGGGCGCACCCGCCCGTTTTCCTGCGGCGCCTGCGCAGGGCGCACCCGCCCGTTTTCCTGCGGCACCGCCTTCTCATCCTGCGTCGCCGCTTTGTCGCTTTGCGACGTATGCCACATATTGTTTTGCCAATTCTCGTTTGGCATCATCGTCTCCTTGGTTTCGTGCTCCCCATGCCGCGCATTTCCCCTGCCAACCGCTGCTAAAGTTCGAATCCTTCATCGAGCTTTCCGTGCTGAGATTGGGCCTTTTTCGCCGTGCGGATCAAGAACTCTTGGTTCGTATCGGTTTGCTTGAGCGATTTGATAAGCATATCCATCGCCCGCTCGGTGTTGTTCAGATTTGCGAGAATGCGGCGCACCGCCCAGATAAGCGGCGCCTCTTGCTGATCGAGCAACAGCTCTTCCTTGCGCGTACCGCTCGAAACCGGATCGATCGCGGGGAAGATACGGCGATCTGCGAGGCTGCGGTCGAGCTTGAGCTCCATGTTGCCGGTGCCCTTGAATTCCTCGAAGATAACCTCGTCCATCTTCGAACCGGTGTCGATGAGGGCCGATGCGAGAATGGTGAGCGAGCCGCCGCCCTCGATGTTGCGCGCCGCGCCGAGGAAGCGCTTGGGCGGATAGAGCGCCGTCGAATCCACGCCGCCGGAAAGGATGCGCCCCGAAGCCGGCTGAGCCAGGTTGTAGGCACGGGCCAGACGCGTGATGGAATCGAGCAGGATAACGACGTCGGCGCCGCCCTCAACGAGGCGCTTCGCACGCTCGATCACAAGCTCCGCAACGGCGATGTGGTTTTCGGAGGGCATATCGAAGGTCGAAGAGATCACCTCGCCATGGATCGAGCGCTCCATATCGGTCACCTCTTCGGGACGCTCGTCCACGAGGAGGCACATGAGATGGACCTCGGGATTGTTCGCCCAGATAGAGGCCGCAATATCTTTCAATATGGTGGTTTTGCCCGCCTTCGGAGGCGAAACGATCAGCCCGCGCTGCCCCTTGCCGATCGGGGCAACCAAATCGATCACACGAGCAGTGATGGTGTTTTTTCCGTGCTCCATAAGGAAGCGCTCATCGGGAAACACCGGCGTGAGGTCGGCAAACCGCGGACGCGAAAGCGTTTCTTCCGCGGGAATGCCGTTGACCGAGATGACTTTCTGGATCGCCGCATACTTTTCGTTCTCGCGGGCAGGACGTGTTTGGCCGCGCACCATATCGCCCTTTCGCAAACCGCTGCGACGGATCGTCGAAAGGCCCACGTAGGCATCGGTCTCACTCGGCAGATAGCCCTGCGTGCGCAAAAAGCCGTAGCCGTCGGCAAGGATATCCAAGATCCCCTCCACCTCGACGAAGCCCTCGGCCTTTACCATCGCATCATAAATCGCATCGACGATCTGGGCTTTCTTCAAACCGTCGATCGCGATATCAAGCTCCTGCGCCTTCTTTTTCAAATCGACGAGCTTCAAGGCGGCAAGCTCTTCCTTATCGACGCTCGGAACGATCTCGCGTTGCTGACGCGTTGGGGCATGCTGCCTGCGTTGACGGCGATGATCGTTCGCTCCGCTCGAATTATTCGAGTTCGATTGTGCGGCGAAGCGGGCGCTCCGCGTATTGCCGGTGCGATTGTTCTTCCGCACAACCGTCACCGCTTGGTGCTTTTCGCCATCCGATTCCTTCGCGGAATCTTGCCCATCGCTCGCCTGAGGTTTTTGGGAAGCCTCATCCTCTGCAGGCGTGGCTGCTGCCTCAGGCTCCTTCTTTTCCGATGCCGCCGTCTTCGGGGGTCTTCCCCGACGCTTTCGCGGCTGCTCTGCAGCAGCAGGATCATTCGCAGCCTCCGTGCCGGATGCTGCCGCATTCGTATCTGCCTCACGCATGGATGAGTTGTCGTCTTCCGAGGATTGCGCCGCCGTGGGAATCGCCTCCGCTTCGGGCTGGGTCTTTTTCGGCGGACGCCCGCGACGTTTCTTCGCAGGCTCTGCCGGAGCCGCTTCGGTTGGCGGGGTGAGGGTGTTTTCGCTCTCGGTCATTTACTGTACTTTCTCCCAATCTTTCAAAAACGCTTCGAGACCACGGTCGGTCAACGGATGCTGGATGCACTTCTTCAGGGTGGCAAACGGAACGGTCGCGATATCCGCGCCCATAAGCGCCGCCTGCGTCACATGGTTTGCGCTGCGAATGGAGGCGGCGATGATCTCGATCTGCTCGCCATTGACGGTGTCTTCGGAAAAATCGTAGTTGTTTATCGCCGTCACCACATCGGCCAACTGGGCGATGCCGTCCTCCGATATGTCGTCGAAACGCCCCACGAACGGCGAGATATAACGAGCGCCGGCACGTGCGGCCAAAATCGCCTGAGGAACCGTGAAGCACAGCGTCATATTCACGCGAATCCCCGCATCGGCAAGCGCACGGCAGGCGGCAAGGCCTTCGACCATCGCGGGGATTTTCACCACGACGTTCGGCGCAATGCTTGCGAGCTCGCGGCCGTCGCGGATGATCTCATCGCGGGTCATGGCCACGCTCTCGGCGGAAACGGGACCGTCGACCACCTCGCAGATGCGTTTGATATGCGCATGAAAATCAGCGAGTTTTCCGCCGATCCGCGCATAGAGCGTTGGGTTTGTCGTCACGCCCGCAAGCGCCCCCCAGCTCGCCGCTTCTTCAATCTCGTTTAAGTCTGCCGTATCGAGAAAAAACTTCACGCGTCCTCCTTACATATAGCGGCAACGCCCCGAAAAGGCGCATACATCCCACCATGACCGAATTGATTGATTCAATGCACTTCCTGAATATTGAAAGGGATCCTCGCCGCGATGGCGCACCGTTATCGGCGCAGGTTATTTCGCAGCAGAAACAAATCCATGGTAGCGCACATCATGTGCGCTTTCAAGCTGCGAGAAGGTTATTCGTCCTGAGTTTTCACATCGAGGAGCCGAAAAAAGCACGTTCTGTTGCCCGTGTGGCAAGCCGGCCCCGCCGGATGGACGATCGCGAGAAGCGTATCCGCATCGCAATCGTAGCGCATCTGCCGCAGATGCATGAAATTGCCCGACGTTTCCCCCTTATGCCAAAGCTCTTGCCTGCTCCGCGAGAAAAACCAGAGGCTGCCGTCGGCGAAGGTGCGCGCGAGCGATTCCGGATTCATCCATGCCATCATGAGCACCTCGCCATCGGCCTCATCTTGCACGATGCACGGAATCAA
>CANQTB010000086.1 GCA_947626665.1 uncultured Eggerthellaceae bacterium | reverse complement strand
ATCCCCGGAATTTCCGCGGGGTTCGTTGAGCAGGACATCGATTATCTGGAAGGCGAGGACATCTGGCTCTTCAGCGGATACCTCGCGCAAGGCGGCGCCTCGCCTGTCTACAAGCGCTTTCCCGATGGAAGTGACGAGCGCTTCTTCGTCGACCTCCCCGATGGAAGCGCCTATGATGGCCATGGGGCGGGCATCACCTCGAATGAGGAATACGCCTACCTGACGACCGACACCGGCTATCTGGTGCTTCAGCTTGCCGACGTCGTTTCCGCCGCCCCCGAGTCGCACGTGCAGGCGCTTGCCGAAGTGCCGATCGAGTTCATGCCGGCATTCATCAACATCGAGGAAGACGTCCTCTTCATCGGCAATTTCTATAGCGCCGGAACCTACGAGACGCCCTCGTCGCACCGCATCACCACGCCGGCGAACGACAATCACACCGCGATGATCTACGCCTATCCGCTCGATGAAGCCGCCCCCTACGGCTATGCCGAGGAGGCCGCTTGGGCGTATTCCATCCGCGAGAAATGCCAAGGCGTTTGCCTGACGCCCGAGGGCAACATCGTTCTTTCCACCTCGGCGGGCATCTCCACCTCGCACCTTCTCGTCTACGACCCCTCGCAGGCGACGGTCGGCGACTTCGAGGCCGACGGCAACACCGTGCCGCTCTACTTCCTCGATTCCGACTGCCTCGTATACGACCAAGCCGCGCCGCCGATGGCGGAGGGCATCGAATCGCTTGACGGACGGCTGTATTTCGGCGAAGAGGCCGCGAGCAACAAATACATCTACGGCAAGTTCTACGGTGCCGGCGACGTCTACTCTGTTGCGTTGTTCTGACGAACAGCGCAACATGCTGTCGCTGCGGCTTTAGCTTTGATCAGGCAACTTTCCGCTACGGTAGACCCTGCCCCTTCCGTTCCCTGAAGAAACAAGTTTCCCTTGGGCAATAAGAGCAAGAAGTTCTTTCTGATCCACGATACTCCCTTGATGCGATTGCCATATGGCGCGATTGGCGCGATTATGGCGCGATTGGCAACTATTGGTTTTGATAATTTACCCAAATGCGATCAAAACTTCCCTCATTAAGCTTTACGCTTTTTTATGAGCGTATGCTCTAAAACTTTTCGATAAGAGGCGGCAAGGATCTGCTGATACATCACGGCGATGAGAACGGTGAAGGTGGTGAGCCCCGAGAAGTAAGTGGCTGCGATGATCGCCCCGACGCTGATGTTGCGCATCCCGCAGGTGTATCCAATGGTCAGGCGATCGGGCATCTTGCGCTGAAGCGCCCAGGCGACAAGCGCACCAACGGCAAACCCTCCCATGCAAAAGATGAGGATATAGACAGCGACGCCAAGCGTCGTCCAATTCATGTGGCTTAAATAGGGCACCATTGAGGTTGCGTTCGTCGCGATGACAAGCATGAAGATGATACGCGCGGGCGTAAATATGACCGGAGCGAGCTTCTGCGATCCCCATCCGTGCGTGAACTCATTCACCAGCATGCCGGCAACCGCTGGAACAGCCACCATGTAGAGCAAATCGAGCATGATGCTCATGAAATCGACCGTGGCGACCTCGCCGAGCAAAAGCGACATCGTGAGTGGCATCGTGAAGGGGCTGATAGCGGACGAAACCACAATAACCGAAAGCGCGAGGGCGACGTTTCCGCCCACCATGCCTATCCAGATGAAGCACATCACCGCGATCGGCTGGCTAAACTCGATCACCGCACCCACCAGCACATCGTGATTGCCGGGGAAAAGAAGCAACGTCACCGCGTAGGCGAGGAGCGGCATCACGATATGCACGGTCGCCAAAATGGCGAGCGCGCTCAAAGGGTGTCGCACCACCTGAGCGACGTCGTACACACGTATATCGAGCGCACCATGGAAGGTCATCACCGCAAACAGCGTGGGAATGACGGGGCGCAACGGCGCAAGAATCGGCGCGAAAAGGACGCCGATGATGATGGAGGCGGGCGCAAGGATGGCCGTATGGCTTCCGATCGCCCGCCCAATCGCAAGCCACGTGTTCATGAAACAGCCAAAGGAGCCTATGCAGCGGTTATCGCGATGACCTCGTATCCCGCACCCTCGACGGCGGCGCGAAGCGCGGCCTCGTCAAGCGGCGCATCGGATTTCACTTCGGCGCGCTTTTTCTTATGCGATGCCTTCACCTTCTGCACATCAGCGACCCCGCGAAGAGCCTCCTGCACGTGGGCCTCGCACATGGGGCATTTCATGCCCTCGATCTCGATAACAGTCTTCATGCTAACCTCGAATCTTTTCCTAAGTCTTTTTCTGAATCTTTTCCTGAGTCTCTTTCGCAATTCTTCAATAAAACATTGCTTGCCATCAGCTTTTTTACCACGACCTTCCACCCCGCGCAAGAAAAATCAGCCGAGCGAAACCCCGCACCTCGACGAGAACGCCGCTGGGCGCATAGAGCGTTTCCCTGTGTTGCATATGCTGTCCATTTGTGAAGTATGCGCAAGAGATGATGCCAAGGGTTATTTTCAGAGTGTTCTAAGTGTGAGAAAATATACACGAACTACAACTGCTGCGTATTAGCTCTGCGAAAGGCCTGTCATGAAATCTGTGGAATCAATTGCGCGTGATTGCGGCTATGAATTCGTATCAACTGAGACCCTGAAGGAAATCGACGGAAGCGCCACGATGCTTCTCCACCCGAAGAGCGGCGCAAAGCTCTTGCTGATGCAAAACGACGATGTAAACAAGGCCTTCTCCATCTCTTTCAAAACTCCGCCGCGCGACGATACCGGCGTTTTTCACATTCTTGAACATTCGGTGCTCTGCGGCTCGCGAAAGTTCCCCGTGAAGGAGCCCTTCGTCGATCTGCTGAAAAGCTCAATGCAGACTTTCCTCAACGCGATGACGTTTCCCGACAAGACCATGTATCCCGTGGCGAGCACAAACGAGAAAGACCTTCTCAACCTCATGGACGTCTATCTCGATGCCGTGTTTCATCCCGCCATCTACACCAAGCCGACGATCTTTCAGCAGGAGGGTTGGCATTTCGAGCGCGAGGGCGAAAACGGCGCGAACCTCGCCATCAACGGCGTCGTCTACAACGAGATGAAGGGCGAGCTTTCAAACCCTGATTCCGTCCTCTACGACGGGCTTTCAGCGGCGCTTTTCCCCGATAACGCCTACCGCTTCGAATCAGGCGGCACCCCCGAGGGCATCGCCACTCTTACCTACGAGGGATTTCTCGATCACCATCGGCGTCACTACCGCACCGACAACTCGTTCATCACGCTCTACGGCGATTTCGAACCGGAAACATTCCTGCGCTTTCTTGACGAAGCCTACCTCTCGCCCGTTGCCGAAGAGCAAGCCGACGTCTCCGCCGACGTCTCCGCCGGCATCTCTGCCGACGTCCCCGCCGACGTTCCGCAGGCCCCCAACCCGCTTCTTCCCCAAGAGCCGCTTATCAACTTCGATGCCAAACGCACGATGGAAACGGCGCCGGAGAATGCCTGCTGCGCCCTCGGCTACGTGATCGGCAACGTCAAAGACCGCGAACGCCTTATGGCGACCGACGTTCTCCTTGATGCGATCATGGGATCAAACGAAGCGCCGATGAAACGTGCGATCCTCGATGCTGGCATCGCTGCCGATGCGATGGGCTATGTCGCCGACGCGACGCTGCAGCCCTTCGCCGTCATCCACCTGAAGGGGCTCCGTCCGGATGGGGCAAGCAAGCTGCGCCCCATCGTGGAGGCCGAGGCGAAGCGGCTTGCCGATGGCGAGCTTGACCATGCGCTTATCGAGGCTGCCCTCTCCCATACCGAATTCGTCCTCCGCGAGCATGATTTCGGTACGGCAGACGGCGTCGTGTTGGCCATGAGCTGCCTTTCCGGCTGGCTCTACGACGATTCGCTTGCCACTGCCTACATCCGTTATGAGGATGCCTTCGAAAAGCTTCGGGAACAGATTTCCCAAGGATATTTCGAACAGCTTCTGCGCGAGCTGTTCTTAGAAAACAACCATGCAGCGGGCATTGAGGTTGTGCCTGTTTCCGGCGATGGGGCCGGAGAAGCCGCGGAAGGCGCCGTGTTAGGTGAACGCGAAAGCGCAAGTGAAGGAGCAAGCGAGAGCACGAACGAGAGCACGAGCGAAACGACGGACGAAACGACGGACGGAACGACGGATGGAACGGCGCCTCGCATCCCGACGCTTGAAGAAGTCGATGAACTCGTTGCGGCGCTGCGCTGCGCCCAAGAAACGCCCGATTCCGCCGAAGACCTTGCGACGTTGCCGCGCCTCGCGATCGCCGATATTGACGAAGCCCCCGCTGAACCTCGTTATTGGCTCGATGAACGCGGCCCGTTCCCCTGCCTGCTTCACGAGGTGAATACGCATGGGATCGCCTATTCCTATCGCTATTTCTCACTTGACTGCGTGCAGTTCGACGAGCTGCCCCTCGTAAGCGTTCTCGCGATGGTGCTGGGAAAGCTCGGCACGGCAAACCATTCCGCTGCCGACCTTGATACCGCCATTCAGGCCTCACTCGGAAACCTCAGCTTCTTCGCGGAGGTTCACGAGAACGCCGACGATGCCGAAAACATCCATCCCTTCTTCGTCCTGAGCGCTTCATCGCTCTCTTCTAAGCTTGAGGAGGGCGTGACGCTTTGCAACGAGGTTCTTACCTCTACCATTTTCAACGATCCAGACCGCATTTACGACATCCTGTGCCAGCGCCGTGTCGGCATGGAGCAGGCGTTCGCGACCTCAGGCCATTCGAGCGCCATGACCCGTGTCGGTTCGTATTACCTGCCCGCAGGCGTCGTACGCGAGGCCTTGGCCGGCATCGACTTCTATCGCTATCTGTGCGATCTGATCGATCATTTTGATGAACGCGCCCCGCAACTGATAGAGGAACTCGAGGCTCTCGCCAAACGCCTGCTTGTCGATACGAATTGCATGATGAGCTTCGGCGGAAGTGAAGAGGATTTCGAGCGATTTGTCGAGGTCAGGCGCGCGTTAGGCGAAATAGCGCCGGAAGGCGAAGCTGGCACCTCGCCCACTGACGCCCCCTGCCAGAAAACCCTTGCCCTACCCAAGCCCCAACCGAAAAACGAAGCGTTCATCGTGCCGAGCGACGTTTCGTTTTCCGCTCTCGGCTTCGATCGTCGCAAGCTCGGTGCGGACTACACGGGAAGCTGGCTCGTTGCGGCACGAGCGCTTTCTTACGACTATCTATGGAATGAAGTCCGCGTAAAAGGCGGCGCCTACGGCGTAGGATTCCAAACAACCCGCCAAGGCAACATGCGCTTCTATTCGTTCCGCGATCCACACGTCGCCGAAACCTACGAACGGTTCCATGACGCCGCTTCTTGGCTCGCGGAGTTCTCGCCAAGCGACGAGGAGATGACCGGCTATGTGGTCTCAACCGTTGCAGGCATCGATTCGCCGGTGAAACCGCGCTCCCTTATTCGCCGTCAGGATGCACAGTTCCTCGCACACCTGAGCCCTCAAAGCCGTGCACAATCGCGCGCCGAGGTGCTCACCACAGCTGCCGAAGACGTACGGGCACTCTCGCCGGTGCTTGAAAGCATAGTGGAGGCAAATCTTCATTGCAGTATCGGAAACGCCGCTTTAATCGAGCAATGCTCGGCAGATTTCCTCTCGGTGGAGCCGCTCAGCACAACGCAGACGGCACAGGAGGATTAAACGGAGCACAGCGCAGACGCGCAGGAGGATCAAACAGGCTGAAAAGGCATGGAATCGGAGGTTAAAATGCCTCGTCGCTTGCGATGACAAGGTAGTTCTCATCGCTTGCATAATCCGACTCGGTGACCGCAACCGCAGAAACGTAGTTGAAAACCTCTCCTGCCGCATCAACGGCGCGGGCCAAACGAGCCGCCGCCTCCGGTTCATCAGAAACCACCACGTTTGAAACGTAAATCCCGCCCTGCACAAGATGCTCCTTTGCGAGGCGGTTGCCTTCCGCGCTGACAAAAAAGCTGTTTTGCTCACAGCCGACGAACAGGTCGTTTATGATCGCGTCATAAAGGGCATCGTAGGTGGCGTCATAGGATCGTTGCGTCGTACACAGAAAGGCGCGGGCATCGCCCTCGATAATATTCAGCCGATCACCGAAGCGCTCAAGCGCCTCATCAAGGAAAAAGCGCCTTTTCGCTATCCGAATGACGGCAGAGCTTATCTCCACAACATCGATTGACACATCATCGTGATGCGCCAGCAGATGCTTCGGATAGGCGAATCCGCCACCGCCGAGCATGAGCACCCGCTTTATCGGATGGTGCGCACGAAATATCACCTCAAACGATCGCAAATAGGAAAACGGGGCTTCGAAACGACGATCGTCAAGAAACGTCGCCGATTGATAGGCCCCATCCACATCCATCACGCGAATAGGCGTGCCATCAGGGCCGTCGGTAATATATGAGGCAATGAGGCGAGGCAAGCTCATATTTTCTAGATCCATCTCTTGTGGTGGAAGAACGAAAGCAGGAAGACGAGAAGCACGGCAGCCATGATCAGGAGGAACGGCACCATGAACGGCCAGTCGAGCCCCGGAAGATAGGCGAGGTTCATGCCGAACCAGCCCGTCACCAGCGTCATCGGCACGAAAAGCACCGTTACGATCGTGAAGAGCTGCATGATCGAATTCTGCTTCAGATCGATCTGCGTCTGATAAAGCTCGCGAAGCTGCGTGGAATACGATTCGATGGTCTCCGCCCGGCTGACAAGGCGATCCGCCTGACGCGATACACGCTCGAACGCGTGCATATCCTCTTCATCGATCAACTGGTTCTCGTTGTCGGCGATCAGCTGGGCCATTGTGGCGATCTGCTGGTAATAGGCGCTCATGCGCATGCAGAACCGTCGATAATCGACGATCTGCCTCGTTGTTATCTCCTGATCACGCTCGAGCAAAGCCTCTTCCAGCTGCTCCATGGAATCTTCCAGATCGCCTAAGAAGATAAGGTCGTCTTGCAGGAGCAGGCGAAAGAACATCGCAAGGCAATGCCCCACCGTCACCTTATGGAGGATGCCGGTTTTCTCGAGATTGTTCAGCACCGTGGCCGCAAGGGTGCCGTCGTCAATGAAGATCAGGTGCGAGCAATCAAGGTAAAACGAGATGAGGTCTGGCGAAACCGATGTGAGATTGCTCCTATCGGGAATCGCGAAGGATCCGATGAGGTAATCCGACATGATCTCGACGTAGTTGATTTCGGCTTCCTCAAGCACATCAAGCTCATCTTGAACAGTTGGCGCGAGAAATGTGAGCGCATCGAATTCTTCACGATTCAAGACGAGCACGGCCGAGGCACCGTCTTGATCCGCGTAATCAGCCGGCACCGGCACCATATGATCGGTAAGTTTGTAGCGAACCGCCATATGCCAACCTACGCTTTCGCTCGTGATGACCGTATTTTAGGGTGCCAAGGACGCAGGCGCCCGTCGGGCGATAATAGCACGGCGCAAAAAATGACGGGATGCACCTGCGAAAACAGATACCTGATGGTAAGATGCTTGATGGTCATAACGAGAAAAAGTGAGGGAAATCCGTGGAACCTTTTGCCACCTCTTATGGGATACGTATCGAAGAAGACGCCGACGGAAGCCCTATTGCACGGCTTACCATCACCGAGCCCTATCTCAACGGCTTTGGCTGCGCGTTTGGGGGCTGCCTTGTCCTCATCGCAAACACCGCCGCACAGGTAACGATGGGAAACGGCTTCATCGGATCCAATTATTCATTCCGCTATTTTCGTAAAGCCATGCTTGGCGAAACGATGACCGCCAAGACCACTATCATCAAACGCGGCCGTACCACCTCCTCAACGAACACGCGCGTCACCGTCGGCGACAAGCTGATCGGCGATATGTAC
>CANQTB010000085.1 GCA_947626665.1 uncultured Eggerthellaceae bacterium | reverse complement strand
CCAGCACATCGGCTGCGCGTGCGAAGCCCAGATGCTGCATCGCGCGCAGCGGCTCCTTCCCTTCCCAAGAATGCTGGAGGTTCCGCAACGCCGCAAACGTGTAAGCGCCGGCGATGCCATCCGAGGGCAGGCCGAGGTTCAGTTGAAATATCCGCAGGGCAAGCTCGGTATGGGCGCCGAAAATGCCATCCTGCCCGCATGAGAAACCAAGCGCACCAAGCGCCGACTGCAGCTCACGGACATCGTTTCCATGGAAATAGGGCATGCGCAGATAAAGTGTCCGATCGCCAAGATGAAACGACGCATCCACGAGCGCCGTCCATACCTTGCCGTTCACCTCGTGAGGGTAGTCAATTCCGCAACTTTCGCAAAATGCCTCCAGCGCGGCTTCTGTCGCTCCGTCGTACGTCCCGCTGACATCGTCTTGTGCCAGATATCCCGCCCTCGCAAGACGATCCTGCACGTCTTCGACCGCTGGGCCCGAATCGAGAGGTTTTATAATCTGCACGTCATGCCTTTTTCTTGTTCCTTGCCTATCACAATCACCGGTGCGGGCTTTCGTCGCCAGCCCCTCCTTGCCGCTCCAGCCCACCTTTCGGCATTAGCCCACCTTGCCGCACCGCCCCTCTACCGGAGCCGGTTGACAAACCAATCCGCCATCGAAATAAGGATATCGCGCGCGTCCGAGGGCTCAATCATATCGACGAGACGATTCTTCGCGATACTTGTCAAGCTCTGCGCGTAGTTGCGTGCGTATCCGATCGAACCGCTTTCTTCCATCAGACCTACTGCCTCGTCCAAAACCTCAGGATCTTTTTCACGCGAAGAAAGGATTTCGACAAGGCGTTCCCGCTTTTTCCCGTCAAGCGTTTGCAGGGCACGCACCACCATAAGCGTTCGCTTGCCTTCGGTGATATCGCTTCGGAAGTCTTTCTTCACCCGCTCTTCATTGCCAATGAGGTTCAAAAGGTCGTCTTGGATTTGAAACGCGAGCCCCGTATCGAGGCCATAGTTGCGCAGCGCCTCGATCTCAGATTCGGTACCGCCGCCGATGATGGCGCCAACCGCCAACGGCGTCGCGCCCGAATAATGCGCCGTCTTGCACGTTGCCATAACAAGGTAGTCCTCGACAGTGATGTCATATCGCGCATCGCGCGCCCAGCCCAGATCGAGCGCTTGGCCTTCCACCGTGCGCTTCGTCATATTGATGAGCTCGTTTACCACGCGAACTTTCACGCGATCGTTCAGATTCGGGTCGGCGATCACCGTTCCGTTCACCAAGCTCAGCGCCAAATCCCCCATGTTGAGGGCGAGCGGTATGCCCTCCGTCAGGTGAAGGCACGGCTTTCCTCGGCGCAGTTCGGCCTCATCGGCGATGTCGTCGTGGATGAGGGCGGCAGTGTGGAAGTGCTCGATCGCCGCAGCCGCCGTCACCGCGATATCGGCATTTCCGCCCACCGCTTGGCATGCCACAAAGCAGATGAGCGGTCTGTGGCGCTTTCCGCCGTTTTCGCTGTAGGTGAGGAGCGGATCATACAGGTAGCGGTTAATGTCGTCATGCGTGCCGCGTGGGATATAAGAGTTGACGAGTTTTCCCACCTGCGGCGCATAGATGTCGAGATACTCTTCAAACGTCGTAGGACGATTGTCAGCATCTGAGAGGATTTTTGCGATACTTTCCATACTTCTTTCCGAACTGCGATATTTCTCTTGGCCTTGGTACAATATGACCTCGTTTGGGTCATGATAGCATAAGTGCTTGCAGGACAAACGCCGTCCACGAGCTTGGGCAAAATGAAGGGGGCAAGATGGCAACATTCAGTGAGTTCATGAGATTAGCTGAATACACCATTGAGGACAAAACATCGAGCAAGCGGATGATGGAGATCCTCTCGATCCTGCGGAAAAACCATGTAATCAAAGGACTCACTCCGGAAAAGGCCGTCACTATCCTGCAAGAGCTTGGCCCGACGTTTGTGAAGGTGGGCCAGATCGCCTCGAACCGCGCCGACCTCTTGCCCATCTCCTATTGCGAGGCGTTTGACAAGCTGCGTGCGGACGTCGACCCAATGGATTTCGATACCGTCGTCCAATGCATAAACAAGGCCTACGGACACCCTTACACCGAGGTGTTCGCCTCCATTGATGAAAAGCCTCTCGGGTCGGCCTCGATCGCCCAGGTGCACCGAGCAACGCTGCTTGACGGAACCATGGTCGCGGTGAAGGTCCGCCGCCCCGGCATCGTTGAAGAGATGGCAGCCGACATCATGATGATGAAGCATGCGCTCGCGCTGGCAGAGTTTTCCACGACACGGCATCAGGAAATGTTGCTCACCCTCGACGGCTTTGTCAGTGAACTTGAACGCACCACCAACGACGAGGTAGATTTCACCGTGGAGCTGAACAACCTCGTACGCTTCAAGAAGGAAATCGCCGATCAGAAGGGCATTTCCTCCCCCACGCCCTACCCCCAGTATTCCAACGACGCCGTTTTAGTGATGGAATTCGTGGAAGGTGTGGAGGTTGACAAAATCGACAAGCTGAATCTTCCGCAGAGCACCAAGGACAAGCTCGCCGAGCGCATCACGCAAAGCTATGTGAAGCAGGTGCTGGATTTCGGATTCTTCCATGCCGACCCCCATCCGGGAAACATCGTCATCCGCGGCGACGACGTCGTATGGATCGATCTCGGCATGACGGGAACGCTGAGCGCAAGCGAGCGCCAGATCGTCGGCAGGATCTTCCGCGCCGTGGCGACCTCGAGCGCCTACGAACTCAAGGAATCCATCCTTGGCCTCACCGATGCGAAAGGCCCGATCGATCACGGGAAACTGCTTGACGAGGTGGAGAAGATCCTTTCGAGCTACGGCTCCTCCGAGCTCGGCGATATCAATGTGGGCAATGTGCTTTCCGAGGTCATCGAGGTTCTGCGCGAGCAAAATCTCATCGTCCACCCCTCAGTGACGATGCTTGCCCGCGGCGTTATCACCCTTGAGGGCGTTGTCTCGGACATGTCGCCGAAAACCAACATCACGCAGATCGTTTCGAAACACGTGCTTTCCCAAACATTCACCACGCAGCACATGACGGCTCGCGCGATGGATCTGATGACTTCATCGATCGAATCGGCAGAAGCGCTGACGAAGCTGCCGAGCCAGATATCGCACGCGCTCAACATGCTCGGACGCGGCCAGATCTCGGTGCTCACGAACATGGAGGTTTCCGTTAAGGCGCTGGCGACGATTTATGCAATCGGCGACAGGCTCGCCCTTGCGCTGATCTCCGCAGGGCTGTTCCTCGGCTCATCCATCCTCTGCACCACCGGCATGGAGCCGAAGCTTCTGGAGGTTCCCATCCTCGGCGTGCTGGGATATGTCGGTGCCTTCGTCCTCAGCGTCTATGTGATTGTGCGCACACTCCAAGATCGGCACCGCATGGTGAATAACGAAGAACTCGAGTGAAGTCACTCGAGTTCTTTCATAACGTAAAAATGCCGCTCGGAAGAGCGGCGCAATATTAAAGCCCCATTTCGGATTTAAGGCGGGCGAGTTCGTCATCGACGGCGGCAGACTGACCTTCCTCGATGTATTTCTTCTCAAGGGCGGCAGCCTCATCGACGGGCTTCGTATTCAGCTCGGCCTTCGCGTTCGAGCGATCGAGCATCTCATCCACGCGCGCTTCCATGCGATCAAAAGCACTCATCGCGCCTTCGGCCTTGTCGGCGCCCGAGGTAAGGTCGTTCACCTTGTCCTGCGTCTTCGCGACGGCGGCCTTCGCCTTGATGGCCTCACGGCGCGCGTTCAGGGTCTCGATGTCCTTCACGAGCTTGTCGTGCATCTCCCGCATCTTGTTGGCGTTCTCGTGCGCCGCGTCATAGGCGGTCTTCAGGCCTTCGCCCGCACCCTGAAGCTCTACTTTCTTCGCCAAGAACATGCGCGCATCGTTCTCGTTGCCCTTCTCGAGAGCTCTGCGGGCAAGGTCCTCGTACTTATTCACTTCTTTCGTGTTCTCATCGAGAAGGCGCTTACAGCGCGTTTCCTCAGCCATAACGCCGGCAGTGGATTCCTTCACCTCGGCGAGGCTCTCCGTCAGATCGCGCATGTACTGGTCGATCATCTTGGAGGGGTCTTCCGCCTTGTCGAGAAGATCGTTGATATTCGCTTTGATGATGGTCGCGAAGCGGTCGAGAATGCCTGCCATACCTAACTCCTATCTCCTTTTCGCCTATTGTCTCTTTATCGATTCTCTCCATGTCGCGCAAGATTTGCCGCATGGAGCGTTTCCCCTTTGCCGTAAGCCACGACGAAAATCACGAGTCGTGAGTCGCCTATTTCGCACCCGCGCTGCCAGCACCGGCGTTGCCAGCGGTCGTGTCGTCGGAGTACTTCTTCTCGAGGTCCTTCAAGTCCTGATCGCCGAAGGTCTCGAGCGGTGTGCTCAGAACCTTCTCGATGTGTTCCTGCCGTGCCTTGCGCGCCGCTATGCGGCTCCGCACGATGAACACAATGAGCACAGCGGCAACGATAACAATAATAACCACTGCGATGGGAATCACCGGCGAAGGTGTTACCGTCATGATGCGATTTGCGGTGTCGGCGAAGGCCTTCGAGAAAATCTGCTCTTCGGAAAGGGAGGTATCGTTGTAATAACGATCAAGGTAATCGTGAAGGATCTCGATCGCCTCGGAATCCATGATGGTCTTCGCCTGCGCGCCAACCGTGTAACCCGCGTTGTACCAGCCGCGTCCGTTGTCGCAGAACACCAGCACGAAATGCGCCTCATCATCGGTGAGCCCGTCGTAAACCTGCTGAGCGATCTGGGAGAGCTCGGAAATCGACGTGGTGTAGCCGTTCGGCAGGATGCAGACATAGGGCCAAACCCCCGTCTTCTCATAGAACCAGCGAAGACCCTGCTCCATTTCGGCCGAATCGTGGATCCAGTCGCCGTCTTCGTCAACATAATAGGGCGTCACTTCCGCCGAGCCGGCAGGCAGCGCCTTCCGCTCAACGGTCGATGTGGTGATATCCCCCGCACCGCCGGGGATCGCCGGCAGGAGGATCGATGCAACGATAATAATGAAGGCGACAACAAAGATGGCGACGAGGCAACCTTGGCTTGCGCAGCCGCCGCCCGAGGAGCCTGAGGCGGGGCGATTGCCACCCGGATACACAGGACCCGAAGAATAAACGGGCCTCGATCCGCCGGCCAACCGCGCACCGATCAATCCGCCGAGGAATGCGCTCGGGAAATCGCTTCTTCCGTATCCGCCGCCCGATGAGCGCGAATGCCCGCCGCTTCCGAAGGAACGCCCTCCGCTGCCGGAGAATCCTCCCGAGGAGCGCCCTCCGCCCGAGAAGCCTCCAGAGAACCCTCCGCCTCCGCCGAAACCGCCTCCGCCGGAGAATCCGCCGCCTGATCTGCCCATTATCCACCGCCTACTTGGTTGAGGAATATCATCGATCGCGTTTTAGGAAATCATGTCGGTGCCTTCGAAGAAAAGCACGCATCTATTATACCTATTTGGCGCATGGTTATTCGGGGGGCAAAGGCGAAGCGCCTCCTGCCTGATTTAGTGCTTGATTTGGTTTGGTTTGGTTTGTTATGACTTGAAAGGCATCGCCTATAATAACGAAACCGCCTTCGCAAAGCGGTCACGCCCTATCTCCTTCTGCGAAAAGGGGAAAGGACATGCAGCCGGAGGGCGCACGTCAAATCTCCTTGGGGCTAGGCCTTTTATGAAAGGATTGCGCCTCCGGCTTTCTGGATTCTTCCATAGAGGGAATTTCGAGAAGGAGGCTTGCGTGCGTTACGTCGGAATCGATATTGCCAAGAAAAATCATGTCGCAGCCGTGCTAGACGATGAAGGCAACGTGGTGAAAGACGCCTTCTCATTCGCCAATTCCTCCCCCGGGTTCGCCCGTTTGCTCATGCAGCTCGGAAGCGCGGGCATCGATTGCGACGAATGTCTTGTCGGCATGGAGGCGACAGGGCATTATTGGGTGGCTCTTTTCGATTTCCTCACTTCCTATGGTTTCGAAGTCGTTGTCATCAACCCGCTGCAAACCGATGCGTTTCGCCGTGTGGACACGGTGCGCCAAACAAAAACCGACCCGATCGACGCGCGGCTCATCGCCGAACTCTTGCGCGTAAAGAAGTTCGAGCCCTCGGCTCTTGGCGATGAGACCTGCGATTCGCTCAAGCACCTGACGCGCTTTCGCATGTCGATGATCGTCGATTGCACGACGTTGAAGAACAAGGCGACGGCAATCCTCGATCGTATTTTTCCCGAATATACGGATGTGTTCGTCAACCCTTATGGACCCACGTCGCGTTCGGTGCTGAAACGCTGCGCAACGCCGCGACAGGTGATAAAAACCGGCATCAATCGGCTCACGCGCATCATCGACGTCGCCTCCTACGGACGATGCGGACGCGACAAGGCAAGCGAGCTGATCTTGACGGCACGCCGTTCGA
The DNA here is from genome assembly GCA_947626665.1 of uncultured Eggerthellaceae bacterium. GTDB lineage: Bacteria > Actinomycetota > Coriobacteriia > Coriobacteriales > Eggerthellaceae > CANQRF01. Next base: position 1,421 of record CANQTB010000085.1, on the reverse strand, counting down.
TCGGCGTCAGCTTCTCAAGCGATGCTTTGGCAATGGAACTTCGCATGATCATCGAGCGGATTGATTACTTGGAAAACCTCGTGAAAAGCCTTGATGGCGAGATCTCGCAGCTTTTGAAGGAAACGCCGGGAAAGTGGCTGACCACCGTTCCCGGCATCGGATCGACCCTTGCCGCGCAGATCGCTGGCGAAATCGGCGACGCCCATCGCTTCGATTCGCCGAAAAAACTCGTCGCCTTTGCCGGCATGGATGCGACGAAATATCAATCGGGAACACGAGACGACGCCGGCCATATGTCCAAACACGGATCGAGCCAGCTACGCTACGCGCTTATTCAGGCGGCAGATGGCGCCCGTCGCTGCAGTGCCTATTTCGGCGATTACTACGAGAAGAAGATCGCCGAAGGCGCACATTACTACCACGCGATATCTTGTGTAGCCCGAAAACTCGCCGGCGTCGTTTTGGCTCTCATGAAGGAGGAGCGCCCGTGGCAAGACACGCCTCCCGCGAACCATCTGCCCGGGCACTTGCTCATGGCCGAAACGCAACCGAGCGCAACTGCGGGCTAACGGCATCTCCGCAAAACGGGCATCATCGGCAAACGGGCGCCTCGCCAACGCCCGCAACCTCCTAGGTCCGCTAGACGATTTCCTTCCCGAAGAGGGCGGCGAGCTCGCGCAGCTGACCGATGAGCTCTTTGAACTGGGCAGGCGTGAGCTGCTGCGGGCCGTCGGACTTCGCCGCCGGCGGATTCGGGTGCACCTCGATCATGAGCGAGTCGCACCCCACGGCGACAGCGGCCTTCGCCAGCGGCGGCACGAGGTCGCGCACGCCGGCAGGATGCGAGACGTCCACGCAGACCGGATAGAGCGATTGCTTGTGGATGACCGGCACCGCAGCGATGTCGAGCGTGAAGCGCGTGGCGGTCTCGAACGTGCGGATGCCGCGCTCGCAGAGCACGATGTTCGTGTTGCCTTCGGCGGTCAGATAGTCGGTGGCGGCGAGCCATTCGGCGATCGTGCCGGCGAAACCGCGCTTATAGAGCACCATCTTGTGCGACTTGGCCGTCACGTGCCCGATGTTTTTCAGCAGGCTGAAGTTCTGGAAATTGCGCGCCCCCACCTGCAGCCCGTCCACATAGGAATGCACGAGCTCGCAATGGGCGGAGTCCATCACCTCGGTGAGCGTTTTCAGGCCGTACTTATCGCCCGCAGCCTTCATGATCTTCAGGCCCTCTTCGCCAAGCCCTTGGAACGAGTGCGGATTGGTGCGCGGCTTGAACGCCCCGCCGCGGATCCACGTGAGGCCGAGATCCTTGATGCATTCGGCCACCTCTTCGAACTGCTCGGTCGATTCGATCGAGCAGGGACCGGCGAAGACGGTTATCGTGTCCCCGCGCGTGCCGAGGTCGGGGATGGAGG
>CANQTB010000084.1 GCA_947626665.1 uncultured Eggerthellaceae bacterium | reverse complement strand
CGGTGCTACTTGTAGATGAGGAAAATAACGAGGTATCCATTACAATATGCGTAACGGAATGCCGATGAAGGTCATCCTTGAATGATGAGAAGTGCGCACGCTTTCCGTTGATGCCGAAGCGCGCGCATGGCTCTTGCGCCTACGAGTTTCGCGCTATTCCTCGACTTTGATCTTCGAATAATCCTGCATCGCGAGCAGCTCGTCGATGGTCACGAACTGATAGCCTTGGTTCACAAGATAGGGGAGCGCGATGCTCAGAGCTTCCACCGTCTGAGAGCGATCTCCGCCGCCATCATGCATGAGGATAACATTGCCCGATGAGGCGCTCTCGATCTGGCTGACGATGGCGTCCACGCCGGGGCGCTGCCAATCGTCCGTATCGATGTTCCAGCCGATCTCTGCGGTGACGTAGGGTTCGAGGTTCGTTACCGTGTCTCCTGAGAAGTTGCCGCCGGGGGCGCGGAAGACGCGGCTGACCTTCTCGCCGAAGAGATCATCAAGCACGCCAAAGCCCTTCTCCACCTCTTGGATCTGCTCCTCGGCGGTCATATAGCCGAGGTTCACAGTCTGCCCCGAGCCGCTTGCATGGTCCCATGTGTGGGTGGCCACCTGATGTCCGGCCTCCTTCGCGCGCTTCACCACATCGGCGTTGTCGCTTACTTGGTTGCCGATCGTGAAGAACGTGGCCTTTGCCCCGTATTGGTCGAGGATATCGAGGATCTGCGACGTGGATGAGGGCCACGGGCCGTCGTCGAAGGTAAGCGCTATCACCTTTTGCTCGGGGTCGGCATTGAACTTCACATAGCCCGCGTTCACGACTTCCTTCACCGTTTCATCTTGCGTGATTCCCGAAACAACGCCCGTCTTGCGGTTCACGATGCCCGGCTCGCCTTCCAAAAACACATGGAGGGAACCGGAGCCGCCGCTCACCGTCGTCGGTGCGATCTCAACCTGCTCTACGGTGACGTCCTCGGTGATATCGCCGCCGTTGTTGATGGTGATCACGTCCTCCTTGTGAACCTCGGTTGTGCGGTCGTTGTTCTCTTCGCCATTGATCATGCCGCTGTATTCGGCGCCGCCGCCGGTTTGCAGCACGTTGCCGTCGATGGCAAGAAGATTGCCCGCCATCGGCGCGGCATAGCCCTCGTCGATGAGGTCGCCCACCGTGGTGCCGCGATCGACGGTGTATTCGATGCCGTTCACCGTAACGGGGAAGCTTCGTGGGTTCATGAAGATCCATATGCCGACGGCCAGTACGGCGATCACGGCTACGGCCACGATGACCGCTACTTTGTTAAGAGGCTTCTTCGTGCGTTTGGCGGAATAGCGGCTGACGTCGCCATAATAGGCCGCCTCGCCCGAGAGGTTCGACCCGTTGCGCTGCGCTTGTGCACGACGCGTGGCGCCGTAACCCTGATAGCCGTTCTTCGAACGTGCGCGCTCGGAACGGTTCGCATGAACGCTATAGTGGGGAACATCGCCGTACGCGGCGCCTCCCGGCTGATAGGGGGCCTGCTGTGGATCCTGCCCGTAAGGAACCGCCGATGGGCCTTGGCCACGGGGCGCTTGACCGTAGGATGCTTGGCGAAGCTGACGCGGCTGCTCGTAGGATGCTTGATGGGCCTGATTGCCTTGCCCGCCCTGAAGCCGCTGGGCGAATTGAGCTTCGGCCTCTGCGGCGCGCGTACGGGCCCTGCCGCCACGCTGATAGGTGGAGGAACTGCGGCTAAAATCGGAAAGCTGCTGATCTCCTGCGGGGTATGCGCCTTGGCCGCCGTTCACTACGGCACCGCCGCCTGCCGCGTTGCGGTTTGCCGGGCGCAGCGTGTTGCGCGTTCCCTGATTGGTATTGCGATAGAAAACGTCTTCGCGGAATCCTGCACGGCTTTGTCCGTCGTTTCCGCTCACCATCTTGGTGGGGCGGCCCTCGCGTGCTTGCTGACGGCCGTTGCGTACGGGCTGCGGGTTGCGTGCGACTTGAGAGCCCTCACGTGCGGGCTGGCGGTCTTCACGTGCGGGCTGCGGGTTGCGTCCAAGGTAGCCGACGTTCGGATCGGCGGGAAAATCTTCATTCTGATAATGGCTGTAGCGATCGGGCATAGTTTGTTCCTTCTGCGCTTGCTCGACATGCGGGCATGCGCGTTCTCCTTGAAAAATCAGCCGTTCGTCCCCTCGCCATGCCAAAGCATGGGCTGCTTGAATTCACGCAATATACTAGCGTCATCTAAGGTCGGAGGCAGCTTCTCAGGCCGCGCACGCTTAAAAAGACATGATAAACCAAAAAATTATCAACAACTTCTGCTTTTCTGTGTTATCTTATGTCCACAATTGAATAGTTGAAACCGATGAGGCGAAAGTCAAGCCATCAAAGCACTCACAGAGAGCGGGCGTAGCTGGGATTCCCGTAGGAACGCTGGATGGTAAATGGGTCGCCGAGGGAAAGGGGAAAGGCAAGCGAAAAGTTTGCCGAGTATCTGGACCGTGAGCCTGCGTTAATGGCAGAACGTGTGATAGCACGTTCATGAGGGGGCTCGAATGAGCCAATAAAGGTGGCACCGCAGATTTGAAGATCTGTCCTTTAGCAAAGGGACAGATCTTTTTTTGTGGGCAGAGAAAGAAAGGAAGAAAGAAATGGAAGAACAAGTAACCACAGCGCCAACCGCTCAGAAGCGCGAGGTGAAAACCGTCGAGAAGAAAGGCCTTCAGATTAACGACCTCATCCTCATCGCGGTCCTCTTGGCAGCGGGTGCCGTGCTGAAGCTGACGCTCGGCACAATTCTCACCTTCGCCGGCATGAAGCCGAACTTCATCATCGCGATGTATTGCCTGGCCATCATCCTTACGCGCCCGAACGTGGGGCAAGCCGTCATCATCGGCGTCATCGCCGGACTCATCTGCCAAATCCCGATGCTGAACGCCACGCCGTGGGTAAATCTCGCCTCCGAAACGCTTGGCGCTCTTGTCTGCGGCCTTTTGATCCTCGTGCCTATGCGCATCGGCAAGCTCGACATCAATCCGCTTGTGAACACCTTCATCTCCACGGTGGTTTCGGGCTACACGTTTGCCTTCATCGTCGGCTGCGGCCTGGGCGGGAATCCCTTCCTCGCCACGTTCGTCACCTACATCCCCATGGTGTTTGGCACGGCGCTTTTCAACTGCATCCTTGTGCAGATTCTCGTGGTGCCGCTGCGCAAGGTGCTAAAGAAATAGAAGGGTAAGATGCACAGAAGCGCGATGAACAGGGGCAAGATGCGCGAAGGTAAAATGCACAAGGGCAAGACGCGCGAAGGTAAAATGCACAAGGGCAAGAGCGGCAAAGCAAGCAGCAAAAGGTTGAAAGCGTAAAGCAAGCAGCAAAAGGCTAAAAGCGTAAAGCAAGTAGGACGGTATGATCGAAATCAGTAACTTCAGTTTCACGTATCGCGAATCTTCCGAGCCGGTGGTTCGCGATATCAACCTCACGATTCCCGATGGTGCCTTCGTGGGCATCACGGGTGCCGCGGGATCGGGGAAATCGACGCTCACCTATGCGATGAACGGCATCATCCCGCATTGCTACCCCGGCGATTTCTATGGCAGCGTGAAGGTTTGCGGGCTCGACACGGTGGAGTGCGATCTCACCGAAATCTCGCGGCACGTGGGCAGCGTGTGCCAAGACATCGATTCCCAGATGGTTTCCTCCATCGTTGAGGACGAGATGCTCTATGGGCTGGAAAACTTCGGCGTTTCGCATGAGGAGATAGAAACGCGGGTTTCCGAGGCGCTGGACGCGATAGGCATCGCCGACCTGCGCGATCGTACCATCGATTCGCTTTCCGGCGGGCAGAAGCAGAAGGTGGCGCTGGCGGCCATCGTGGCGCTGCGTCCCGATGTGCTGGTGCTGGACGAACCCACGGCCGAGCTGGACCCTGCAAGCTCGGTTGCCGTTTACGAGCTGCTGCGTCGCTATGCGCGCGAACACGGGACGACGGTTGTCATCGTCGAGCAGAAGATCGCCCTTCTGAGCGACTATGCCGACCTGCTCGTTGTGATCGAGAGCGGCCGCATCCGCTTTGCCGACTGTCCCGAGAATGTGCTCGAGCACGCCGACGAGCTTCTCTCCATCGGCGTGAATTGCCCCCGCTCGGCGACGCTCTGCCACGATATGAAGGCCGCCGGGCTTTACGCGGGGCCCATCTGCAGGAACGTGGAAGATGCCGTAGGGATGGCAGAGCAGGCGCTTGGGTTGGCGAGTGCTTCTCCAGAGAGCAGCCGGACTGCGGCAGACGCCTTCGCGATGACCGGTGCCCAAGCAACGGCAGACATCGCCGAGCGCACTGCAGAGAAAGGGGGTGCGCGATGATTGAGTTTTCCCATGTGAGCGCTTCCTACGATGGCGAGCTCGCCGTCTTGCACGATGTGAGTTTCCGGATAGAGGATGGCTCGTTCGTCGCGTTTGTGGGCACGAATGGCGCAGGCAAATCAACCACGATGCGCCTCATCAACGGTTTGCTGAAGCCCACGGAGGGTCAAGTGCTCATCGATGGAACGCCTACCACCGAGCTGAAGACAAGCGAACTCGCGCAGCGCGTGGGCTTCCTTTTCCAGAACCCCGATCGTCAGATCTGCAATAACACGGTGCGCGAGGAAATGATGTTCGGTTTCAAGGCGCTCGGGCAGGAATCGCCCGAGGCCGAGGTGCGTGCCGACGAGATTATGGCGGCGTTCGGGTTGAACCCCGATGACGACCCCTTCCTGCTGAATCGCGGCACGCGGCAGCTGCTCGCGCTGGCGTCGATCATCGTTTTGCAGCCGCCCGTCATCGTGCTGGACGAGCCGACGACAGGGCTGGATTTTCGCGAATGCACGAAGGTGATGGAGATCATCCGACGGCTCCATGAGCGAGGAACGACGGTGGTGATGGTGTGCCATGATATGGAGGTGGTTGCCGACTACGCGGAATCAATCATCGTGATGTCGCGTGGCAAAGTGCTTGCGCAAGGGCCGACCTACGACCTTCTGCGCGATCGTGCCCTCACGACGGAGGCCTCCCTCGTTGCGCCTCAGATGGTGGCACTTTCGCTGGCGCTTGTGAAACGCCATCCGCAGCTTGCCGGCACTGCCGTTGGGCTGGCGAACACCCTCACAGAAATGGAGCGCGCCTTAGGCCTTGAAATTGCGGAAGGGGGTGAGCCGCGATGAGCGCAGTGAGAGGATTCCTCGAATATGTTCCCGGAACAAGCCTGCTTCATCGCATGAACCCTGTGGCGAAGATCTTCTGCGCACTGCTGATCTCGGTCGCATGTTTCTGCACCTCAAACCTGATATTCCTTGCGTGCGTGCTCATCTTCGATTTCGCGTTGGCAGCGCATTGCAAAATGACGCGCCAAGCGATGGGCCTCGCGAAGGCCGTGACGATATTCTCACTCATCCTCGCGGTTATTCAGCTGCTTACCAACTCCACGGGCATCGAGCTTGTTCCGCTGCCGTGGGGCTATATCGGCACGGGCGGCGTGATCGGCGCCGTGACGATTATCCTGCGTCTCGTGGCGGCTGCGGTGCCGCTGTTCCTCGTGATGTATGTAACGAAGATGACTGACCTTGCGAACTCGATGGTGAAGGTGCTGCACGTGCCCTACAAATACGCGTTCACCTTCACGTCCACCGTGCATTTCATTCCCGTTTTCATGAACGACATGGCGGGCATCATGGAAGCGCAGACGGCACGCGGTGTGCAATTCGACCAAGGCTCCATCGTGAAGAAGATTCGCCTCATGGTGCCGCTCTGCATCCCGCTGCTCGTTTCCTCGGTGCGCAAAACGAACAGTGCGGCGATCGCCGCCGAGGTGCGCGGGTTCAATCTCCGCACGCGGGAAAGCGGCTTTAAGCAATATCCCTTTGCAGCGCGCGATTTTGTCTCGCTCGTCATCTGCGTGGGCATTTTGGTTGTTGCCATCCTCCTCGGCGTCTTCTTTTAGCTGACGGATTCTTACAGAATGGCGGTATGGGAACAGAGCACGAAAGATGGTAGAATAGGAGCTGGCAAAGCCCGATAAGACTTACAGGCACGGGCGGCGCCGGGTTATTATGTTAGGGCGATAGCAGCAACTATCGCCCTTCCCGTCTACCATCCGAATGTCGTTTTCGTGACCGATGTCTTCGCACCTCCCGCCACAGCTCCAAAAAGAACAGGGCGATCGTTGCCAAGGCCATCTAGGCGCCAAGGCCCATGTCGGAAAGGCCAATAAGCGCGCAATTCGCCTTCTCGGCCGCTGCACGGCACTCGTCGGTGAAACCGCTTTTCGAGAACACGATGTAGTGCACTTTGCGATCTCCTTTAATGAGCGAGGCGCGGTGCTGAAGGGTCGTCAGCACGGAAGCGTCGGCAGGCTTTTCACGCCACTTGCATTCTCCGCAAATTAAATCGCCGTTATCGCAGGTAGCGACGATATCCATCTCGGCCTGCACCTTTCGCTCGGGGTCGTTTCCCCACCAGCGCCCGATGTCGAGAATAAGCGGAATGTCATTTGTACCCATAGAGGCAACGAGCCATTGACGGCATGTCTCTTCGAACGCAGGACCCAGAAAGGAGCTGAGATGCTTGCTTGCGATGAGGGAACTCACTTCCTCGAATCGTCCTGCCTGGATGGGTGTCAGGTATTGCGGTACAAAGCGATACCAGAATCTGAAAAGGTTATCCGATAAAACGTAGCGCACCTTTTTTCGATTCGCATCAACTACCGGCTTCTCTTGGCGGATGATGCCAAGCTCCATGAGGCCTTTTATGTAGCCCGTGGCGGCAGAGCGCTCAATGCCTGTCGAATCGGCAATCTCAGTGAGCTTGCCTTCGCCTTTGGCAATCGTCCGGATGAGAGCGTTGTAGCGCGCTGGTTCCCGTACCTCCTGCTGCAGAAATGAGTCGGGCTCACCGTAAAGAAACGAAGCAGGTCGCAGGACGTTAAACGCCATGTTTTCCTGCAAGTTCATTGATGGATTGAACTGCTCAAGATAGAGGGGAACCCCGCCGACTATGCCGTACCACGATACGACGTTTTCGGAATTGCTTGTATGTAAAAGCTTTGCTGCCTGCATGACCGTAAATGGCTCAACGCGAATCTGGGCGGTTCTCCTTCCATAGAGCGGGCTCTTGTAGCCAAGCACCTGATGTTCCATGAAGCTCATGGACGAGCCGCAGAGAATAAGAAAGAGCTTGCTCGTGTCCTTTTCGGCGTCTATATAATGCTGCAGCACCGAGGAGACCGATCTGTCACTCAGTGCGAGATAGGGATATTCGTCAATGACGAAAACGATACGGCGCGTGCGTGCCAAATCGAACACATAGGTGAAGGCTTCGCCAAAAGTATTGAAAGTAAGCGCGGGTGCGTCAATTGCGCGAGGAATGCCGTCAGATTCCAAGCTTACGATAGCCCTGCTGAGTGCTATAAGGTTTTCCTTGGGAGTTGATTCGAGCGCCGAAAAGTAAATCGCAGGTTTCCCTTGAATAAAACGGGATATGAGAGATGTCTTTCCAACACGGCGACGCCCATAAATAATGGGCATCTCGAAGCGATCGCTTGCATAGAGCCGATCAAGAGTTGAAAGTTCAGCATCCCTGCCAACAAAAGGCATCGCACACCCCCTCCGGAAGAAGCTTTTTCTAAGAAATATTGTTATATCACGATTATACTAAATATGATTATACAAAATAGACTATTTTATGCCGCGATTTCCGACCGTCGGCAAACAATAGTTATGCGATGCTCCCTTCAGGGAACCCCGCAGCTTGTTTTCGGATTTCTGTCCTGAGCGGTGCCCAAGCTGTATATGGCGGTTTCTTACAGAATGGCACGGCGTATGGGAACAGAGCACGAAAGATGGTAGAATATGTGCTGGCAAAGCCCGATAGTGATTAAAGGCACGGGCGGCGCTAGGATTTTATTTTACGGGCGATAGTGTCCGCTATCGCCCATCCCTCTCGCCATCCGAATGTCGTTTTCGTGACCGATGTCTTCGCACCTCCCGCCACAGCTCCAAAAAGAACAGGGCGATCGTTGCCAATGCTGCCAAGGCAGTTATAACTCGTT
>CANQTB010000083.1 GCA_947626665.1 uncultured Eggerthellaceae bacterium | reverse complement strand
TGATCGGTTTGAGAAGGGGCTTGATCGTCGTGACAGCTTGGTCAGTCATCGCGTTACTCCTCGGGCATCAGGGGGCTCAAAGACACCGAATACCCCGCCTTTATCAAGTCGACCGATAGCTTTCCCACATCGCCCTCATCGGTGAGGATGAGGCTCAAGACCGCATTTCCCTCGCTGATGTGATCGATGTCGATGGATTGAATATTACACCCTGCCGAACTGGCGATCGTGGTCACTTCCGCCACCACGCCATTGCGGTTCACCATGGGAATCCGCACCTCGAGCAGATTGTCGGTGGAAGGCACCCACGCGGCAGGAAGCGCACGGCGTGCGGAGGCGGCCTGCGCAAGCAGTGCGGTGAACGTGGCGCCATCGCGTGCCGTAAGTGCGTCGTCAAACGATTCGATGATCGAGACCATCTCGGCCAGACCATCATGGAGCGCATCGGCGTTGTCGAAGGCGATGCCGCACCACAGGTCAGGCGAACCCGCAGCGATGCGCGTTGTGTCCTTGAAGCCGCCGGCAGCAAGGCGCATGAGTGAACGCGACGCGTCGGTATGACGACAGGCAAGCTGCACGAGCGAGGACGCCACCATATGGGGCACATGGCTGACGATCGCCATGGCCTTGTCATGCTCCTCGCGGCGCAGCGAAACAACCCGTGCCTGCATGCCGATGATCAGCTCGTGCAGGCGGCGGAAATCTTCAGGATCGGTGGTCTCGTCAGGGCAGAGAATCCAGTTGATGCCTTCGAAAAGATCGTCGCGCGCCGCATTGATCCCGCTTTTCTCACTACCCGTCATCGGATGCCCGGGAATGTATTTTTCGGGAAAAGAGAGCAATTCGTTTGCGGCGGCAAGAATGTGCGACTTTGTCGATATGGTGTCGGTGATAAGCCCCCGATAGCCCGATTCCCCCAGATAGGCGAGGTAGCTATCGGTCGCGGCGACCGGAGTTGCGAGAATCACGAGATCGCACTCGTCGGCGAGAAAGGCCGCAAGCGCCTCGTCGGAAGGATCAAAGGCCTCGTTCACCCAACCGCGACGAACGGCCTCCTCGCGCGAGAGCGGCTCCACCTCCACGCCGACGCGATGCATCTGCGGAAAGAGCCGCGCAAGCGTTGCGGCAATCGAGCCACCGATCAGCCCGAGGCCGATCACGCATGCGGCAGTAAATGGCTGCGATTGCGCCTCCGATGTATTTGCAAGCGCCGTGCTTGGCTTGCCGTCTAAATCTTTTTGAGATGTTAATGGTGATGTCATAGTAGCTATAGTAACCCCTCAAGCTCACGAGCGAAAGAGCTTTTCGATATCATCGTCTTCCAGCTTCCGCCATTCGCCCGATTTCAGATTACCCAGCGACAACCCGCCGATACGCTCGCGATGAAGCGCAGCAACGCGAAATCCGATCGCCTCGAACATGCGCCGAATCTGCCGTTTATGCCCCTCGTGTATCTCGATGGCCACCACCGCATCGCCTTTGTGCGGCGCATTCGCCTTACTCAAGGCATGTTGAGGCCTTCTTGAGCACGCATCCGCGCCCCGGGAAAGCACCGCCTCCGCAGCCTGCCTGCGTGCTCCGGTGAGCACTTCGACGGCAGCGGGAGCGCATTTTTCGGGGCCTTTCTCACCCTGAAGCGTGATGCCACGCCTCAGCTTGTCGAGATCGGCCTTTCGGGGCATGCTGCCAAGCAGCACAAGATAGCGCTTTACGATCTCGTGCCGAGGATGTATGAGGCGATTTCCCAGATCACCATCCGTCGTGAACAGCAAAAGCCCGGTTGTGTCCGCATCGAGCCGTCCCACATGGAAAAGCCCCGCATATTCATCCATCGGCAGAAGCTCGGCGACGGTCGGCCGACCATGCGTATCATGCAACGTCGTTACATATCCTGCCGGCTTATTGAGCATGAGGGTCGTCTGCGTACGAGGAAGCTTCACGGGCACACCATCCAGTTCCACACACTGGGTCTCGGGCGTCACTTTCACACCTTGCTCCGTCACGCGCCGTCCATCGACGGCGACGCGCCCCGCCGCAATGAGCTCTTCCGCTCCGCGACGGCTCGCCACGCCGGCACGCGCCAGAAACTGCTGAAGCCTCATCGAAGAACCATCGGCCATAGAAGCTTTCGCCCCTTTGCGTCACTCGTCGTCGGTATCGAAAACAAGCGCATCGAAATCAACGCGCTCCGTGATGCCGAGGGCCGACATCGCGGCCTGCGCAAGCGATGAGGCCATTTCATCCTCTTCATCTTGGATCACACCTGCAGCCGCAACGTGAGGTTCTTCTGCCATTGCGCTGATATCTTCTGCCATTGCGCTTGGGCCTTCCCCCATCGCTTCGCCACCAACAATGCCAAGCCGCTCTGCGATAAGCGCACGTGCCTGCTCATCAGGCGCAAAATCTTCAAGCGGAGGCAGGTCGCGTGTGCTCTGAAGGCCAAACCGTTCGAGGAACTGCTGCGAAGTAGCGTAGAGCACAGGATTCCCCGGCGTCTCCGCAACTCCCGCTTCGCGCAAAAGCCCTTTATCGAGCAGCGAATTGATCGAGCTATCGGAATTCACCCCGCGCACGGCGGCCACCTGAGCACGGGTCGCCGGCTGAATGTAGGCAATGATCGCAAGTGTTTCGATCGCCGCCTGCGAGAGCTTGCGCGCATCCCATGAGAGCACGTACTGCTCAACCAAATCGTGGTAGGCGGGATGGGTGAAGAGCTGCCAGCCACCGGCAATTTCGGAAAGTACGATTCCCGATTCCTCGCGTTCGAGCTTCCGCTGAAGAACGTGAAGCGCCTCCGAAACTCTCTGAACGTTGAGCTGCAAGGCATCGGCGAGCGCCGCCGTGCTTACCGGCTCGTTTGTCACAAACAGCAACGCCTCCAACGCAGAGCAGAGGTTATATGCTCCGTTTTCCTCTTCCATACTTCCCCTCACCTCGCGTTTTGCGTTTCATCATCAACGGCGAGAAATTCGTGCGCCGTCTCATCGTAATCGATCGAGATATCACCGAAGGCCTTGCGTTGCGTGAGGCGCACCATCGATCGTTTGTAAAGCTCCAACACCGCCAGAAACATCGCAACGATCACCGGCTTCGACGTTTGCTCGCCAACGAGATCGAAAAACGAGAGCCGGCCGTTCGCTTTCACCCGCTGATAGATGCTTTTCACATACGTTTCCACCGGCAACGCCTTCGCCGCGATATGCTCGGCATCAAGAAGCGAGCTTTCCCTGCGTGCAAACAACTCGCTTGCGAGATTCGCGAGACCATCGAGTGTGATGCCTTCCAAATAGTCAGGCCCCGCGCTTTGAAATTTATCTTCGGGCCCGAAGGGGCGTTTATGGTAACGCCGCCACTCATCACCGCGACGAAGAAGAGCCTCGGCCGCATCGCGATACTGCTTGTACGCGCAGAGGCGCTCAAAGAGAACGGTCCGCATCTCGCCGATCGTCATCTCGGCGAATTCATCCTCTTCGCCCTCAACGCCCGTCGGAATCAGTGCCTGCGCCTTTATCTCGGAAAGCGTAGAGGCCACCAGCAGAAAATCGCTCGCCGTATCGAGATCGAAGGCAGAAGCATCATCGGTTTCCTCAAGGTATTGCGAGGCAACCTCGGAGATCGAAATGGTCGAAACATCGATGCGCTGCCGGCTTACCAGATACAGCAGCAGATCGAAAGGACCTTCGAAATTATCTGTCCTGACGCGATATGCCATAGGCTTCCCGCGACTTAGCCCATGAACGAATAAAGCAGATCAAATACGTTGCCCGCCGTCCAATCGAGGTAAACGCCGATCGGATTGAAATGCAGGATATAGGGCAGCAGCAGCACGATGATGAAAAAGACCGGCATCGCGTATTGCTGAATGCGATAGTACTTCGGCAGATACTTCACCGGCAGAATGAAGGCGAAGATCGACGAGCCGTCAAGCGGCGGCACCGGCAGCAGGTTGAAAAACATCAAATAGAGGTTGATCAGCACAAACATCGGAAGGTACATCCAGAAGAAATAGAAGAGAAAACTCTGGGCCATATACGCTTGCACAAGCGCAGGATACATCGTGAAATACATGATCGCCGCAACGGCGGCGCCAGCGCAAGCGAGGACGAAGTTTGCCGCCGGACCGGAAAGCCCCACGATAAGATCGCCCTTGCGCGGATCCTTGAAATAGGAGGGATTGTAGGGCACGGGCTTGGCATAGCCGAACACAGGCAGGTTCATCGCGATGAGCATGAGCGGCATGATCACCGTGCCGAACGGATCGATATGTTTGAGGGGGTTTAATGAGAGCCGCCCCGACTTCTTCACCGTCGGGTCGCCCAGCCTATAGGCAGCAAAGCCATGCATGACCTCATGAAACACGATGGCCGGCACAAAGCAGAGCACCGAGCAGATAATGTAGGGAATATCGAAGTTCATCATAGGCTAAGTCTAGCATATTCGCCGCACAACCCTGAGCATTGCCCCAAGCCATGCCGGTTTTCACACAAGCTGCGGAAAACCATGCTGCCGAAGCGCCTCGTAAATGCCGATCGCAACGGCGTTGGAAAGATTGAGCGATCGCTCGTCCGGACGCATCGGGATGCGCACCGTGTTTTCGGGATAGGCATCAAGGACGGCCTCCGGCAGCCCGCTGCTCTCCCTGCCAAACATAAGGAACGCATCGGCTCCATATGATGCCTCGGTAACCAGTTGCGAGGCCTTTCCGGTGAAAAGATGCAGCTCATCGTTGCCATGCGCCTCCAAGAACGCTTCGAGGCTCGGCCAGCGCACAATTTCCACGTGGTCCCAATAATCGCAGCCGGCCCGCGATAGCTGCTTGCTTGTCAGGCGAAAACCCATCGGCTCTACCAGATGAAGGCACGCGCCCGTGCAGGCGCAGGTGCGGGCGATGTTGCCGGTGTTTTGCGGAATCTCCGGTTCAACGAGAACGATCGAAATCATGCGCCGCCTACTTCCGCGGTGATACGTTCGGCCTCCTCCGTCAGGGCAAGCCATTCCTCCTCCGCCGCCTCGATCTGGCGTTTGAGACGCGCATGCTCGGCAACCGCATCCGAGGAGGCCTTCTCGTTGATATAGAAATCCGGATCGGCGAGCTTGGCAAGCACCTCGTCCATGCGCTGCTGATCGCGATCGAGCTGACGCTCGAGCTCCTCGATGCGCTTGCGATGATGGCGCACCGCCTGATAGAGCTTGTTGCGCGCCTCGGCCTCTTGGCGCTTCTGCTCCTTCGTCTTCGGAGCACTCGTGCGAGGGGCCTGCGGAGAAGCAACGGAAGCGAGATCGTTTTTGCCCGAAGAAAGACGGGGGGTTTCCCTTTTCTCCCGAACCTTACCATCGGCCGTGATGACATGCGAGCCGCGGCGTTTCATGCGCCCCGCGCCATCGGCAACCGCAGAAGCTGCCTCCGCTCGCGAAGAAGGCGCCTGCTTAGGTGCTACCTTTGCCTCATCACCTGCGCTTTCAAGTTCGACCTTTTCCAGATAATAGTCGTAATCACCTTCGAAATTGCGCAAGCGGCCATCACGCACTTCCACGATGCGGTTCGCCACGCTGCGGATGAGATGGCGATCGTGCGTGATGAAGAGGATCGTCCCCTCAAAGCAACGCAGTGCCTGCTCAAGCACATCGGAAGAGGAGATATCGAGATGGTTGGTCGGCTCGTCGAGGCAGAGCAGCGGCGTTGGCGCAACGAGCATCTTCGCGAGGGCAAGGCGGCTCTTCTCGCCACCCGAAAGGACGCTGATCTTCTTATCCACATCGTCTCCGGAAAAGAGAAACGCCCCGAGCAAGGCCCGAATCTGCGCGATGGAAAAACCGGGCGCCGCATGATCGAGCTCTTCAAAGACCGTGTTCCCCGAGGTGAGTTCCTCCAGCTGGTGCTGCGCGTAGTAGGTTTTCGTCACGCCGGTTCCGTAGGTTATCGTTCCCGCATCGGGCGCCAAGACGCCGGCGACCATCTTGAGCAACGTCGATTTTCCGGCGCCGTTCGGACCGACGAGCGCCACCTTGTCGCCGCGATAGAGCGAGAAATCCACACCCTCGTACACGTGGTTCTCGCCGAAGCTCTTCGCAATCCCCTCCGCGCGCACTACCATATCGCCGGTGCGTGGCGGCTGATTGAAGCGAAACCGCACGGTCTTCTTTTCTTCGGGGATGACGATCGGCTTGATCTTCTCGAGCTTCTTCACGCGATCTTGTACCTGTGCCGCCTTCGTCGGCTTATAGCGAAATTTCTCGATGAAGGCCTGCATGTGCGCGATCTCGGCGTCTTGCTTTTCCTTCTCAGCGCGCAGGCGCTCGAGGTTGGCCTCGCGCGCCACCAGATACGCTGAATAGTTTCCCTTGTAGAGGTTGACCTCGCCGTTTGTTATCTCGGCAACGCGGTCGACCATGTTGTCCATGAAAGCGCGGTCGTGGCTGACGACGATGACCGTTCCCGCATATCCCCGCAAAAATGTCTCAAGCCACCGAACGGATTCGAGGTCGAGATGGTTTGTCGGCTCGTCGAGGAGCAGCACCTCAGGGCTTTTCACGAGAAGTTTCGCGAGGGCGATGCGCATCTGCCAGCCACCGGAGAACTCCGTGGTGAGCCGTGTGAGGTCGTGTTCCTTAAAACCCAGCCCGAAGAGCACGCTGCGCACGTTCGCCTCGAGCGAATAGCCGCCCATCATCTCATAGGCGTCACGCGCGCGTCCGAGCGCCCGCAGCTCTTCCTCAGAGGGATCGGCACCGAGGTTTTCCTCAAGGCGATGAAGCCTTCGCTCAGCTTCGAGGATTTCCGACTGCGCCGAAATAACCTCCTCGAAAATCGGACGTTCCTCCATCTCAATTGCCTCCTGTGCGAGGTAACCCACCTGCGCGCCCTTCGCAAACAGAACGCGCCCCTCATCGGGAACACCCTCTCCAGCGATGATGTTTAAGAGCGTCGTTTTTCCCGCGCCGTTCGGCCCGACGAGCGCAAGGCGATCATAGAGATTCAAGCGAAACGTCACGTCGTGGAAAAGCACACGTGCGCCGAAAGATTTCGCGATATGTTCGAGCTGTATGACCATTGCGCAAACATGATAGCGAAAGTATGCCCCATGGGGCAAAACAAACACCTTGCGCTTTCTCCGAAGATAGCTTTCGCATCCGAGCAAACCTGCTGCCAAGCTGAAAGAAGCAATCCGCCGCCACGCCGAGCAAAGCCTGCCGCTAACAGGCAGATGACGAATGGGGCCTCCCCGACTTTTCCCCAATGGACGATTCTATAATACGAGGTCAGCAGTTCTTACGCCTGCGAACATGCAACAGTGCAGCTGGCCCAGCAAGCCTTCGAGAGCGAAAGGAAACGCCATGGATTACGAGATCAAGATCGGAAGCAAGGAAGACGCCAAGTATGTGCGTACGAAGGTTTACATCGAGGAAATGGGCTTTCGGATGGAGTTCGAGCAGAAGGACGACGACGATCGGATGAATCACGTCGTGCTTTACATCGACGGCAAGCCCGCCGGATACGAGCGCGTTTTTCCGATCGAACTCGAGCATAAGGTCGAGCAGATTCCCGGCGCATGGGTGCTTGGCCGCTTGGCTGTTCTCCCCAAATATCGCAAGCAAGGCCTAGCCGACGCACTCATCACCTACGCCGAGGAATTCGCCCGCGAAAACGGTGGCACGGCAATGGTTCTCCATGCGCAGCAAGAGCTTGTCCCCTACTTCAAGGCGAAGGGCTACGAGCCGTTTGGACCGGTGAAATTCGACGAGCATCTGCTCCACCAATGGATGAAGAAAGACCTCGCGTAAACCCCCGTCCACGCAACAGAAGGCAGTGAAGCTCCAACCCATCTGGTCAAAGACGGGCTGGAGCTTGCCATTATCTGCCGCTCTCCCCTCACGACGTGTTATACCATCTGTCAGGAACTCTTCTGAAAACTTATGAGCGTCACATTCCTCATCTTTTTCACCGGATCAGAAATTGGGCATGCCCATTGATTTTCATAACGAGCCTGCGCATTGACGTTGGCACTACAATGCAGATTCGGCACCATCGTCAATCATTTATTCTCTAAGACCCGATGTATCCGCAAACTCGGAACAGTACTGTTCAAAACAATCGATGAGTTCCATACGCCCTTGGGTTCCCGTTTTCTGATAGATCTTATGC
>CANQTB010000082.1 GCA_947626665.1 uncultured Eggerthellaceae bacterium | reverse complement strand
CGAAACCTGTCACATCGGTGGCTGCATGGACACCGCATTGAAGCATGGCCTCTCCTGCGATCTTATTGAGTTCCATCATCGACTCGATGACCGGTTCCATCGCGGCATCGTCGGCTAAGCCTGCCTTGAAAGCGGAGGCCATGATACCGGTGCCCAGTTTCTTCGTGTAGTAGAGCAAATCGCCCGGGCGGGCACCCTCGTTTCGAACGATACGATCGGGATGGACCATTCCGAACACCGAGAGGCCATACTTCGGCTCGTCGTCTTCGATGGAATGGCCGCCGACGATAAAAGCACCGGCCTCACGGACTTTGTCGGCACCGCCCCTCAATACCTCGCCAACTACTGCTTTACCCAAAGATACCGGAAACGCAAGGATGTTCAGCGCCGCTACGGGTCTTCCGCCCATTGCAAAGACATCGGACAGCGCATTCGCTGCGGCCATCGCGCCGAACTG
Source organism: uncultured Eggerthellaceae bacterium (assembly GCA_947626665.1). GTDB lineage: Bacteria > Actinomycetota > Coriobacteriia > Coriobacteriales > Eggerthellaceae > CANQRF01. The sequence continues at coordinate 8,105 of CANQTB010000082.1, read as the reverse complement.
GTAAGGATCATCGATCATGGGCGTGAAGAAATCGAGTGTCAATACCGCCGCAATATCATCGGTGATCCGATAGATGGCTGCATCGTCGCTGGTATCGAATCCCAGCAAAACGTTCGGGTCGGCATTCTTGCGAGGCCCGATGCCAGCCAATATTTCCGTCAAGTCTCCCGGACTCCATTTGGCCGCTCAACCGCCTTTGTCGGTGAGTCTTGATAAGCGGACGCGCTCTTGATCGTCCACCGCAAGGGACGTCCGTGTGCCGATGCTGCAGCTATCCATACTTTTCCCCGGTCTGTTTTGTCAATCTTGCTCGTGTTCCGGTGTTTGCCAATGGTGTGATCAGTAAAGCTCGACCACGTTTCTTGCTTGATAGGCGAGTGAATGCTCCCTCATCGCAGCAAGAAGAGCCACCTCCTCGGAAAGCGGAGCCGACCACGCGAACCCGCAACCCGCATCGATCACGGGGGGAAGCGGGATCATACGGCCAGGAAAGGGCTTCCCCTCAGCCCGAAGATCCCGCGCAAGCACATCGAGGGCCATGGCATCGGAGGTTGACTCAAACGAGAGGACGATATGCGGCGTCTTTTTTCTCACTTCAGTTTCTGGGCGTCCCCTTTCGAACCTTCGATGTCTTCATTGGTAATCCGAGAGGCCTGGTATTCTCAAGGCCTGATCAGAATGCCGGCTTTCATCTGCTTCTCGACGATCGCATACATGTTGGTCGGCTCGCCTATCTTAAGCTGATCGGTCAACCCGTAGAAATTCAAGCAGGTTCCGCAGCTCAGGATTTCGACTCCTGCATCGGCGAGAGCCGCCAAGTCGTCAAGTGATTCCGAGCCTTCGCAGGTAAGCCTTACGCCCCCATTGTAAAACAGGATGGTTTTCGGAAGCTTGTCTTGTTGGCTGAGCGAGAAGATAAATGACTTCATCAACGATGTGCCAAGCGCCTCGTCTCCGATTCCCATAGTTGAGCTGCCAATCACCACCACCGTCTCATCAGACGATGCAGGAGCTGGGCATGCTTTTCCAGCTTCCTCGTCAGTTTGGTCAGCGGCATCTGCTGTTTTGGTGATGGTCACGGCAAAGGTGTGCCCATCGCGATTCTCGGAGGACGAAGCGAAGCCGAGGCTTTTCGCAAGGTTGCTCAGGTTGGTGACTGCCGTTTCGTTGTCCACCAAAACTTCCAAGTCACCTTCCGTCATTGAGGCGAGCGCCTTTTTTGCCCGTACCACCGGCAGAGGACATGCCTGCCCGCGTGCATCTAACGATTCCATGTTGCTCCTTTCTCTCTTTACAGCTCGTTCTCATGGTTCTGGTTGCATCTTGTATAGAGATCGCTTCATGGGGATAAAGACATTACCCCCATGATCGTGCCCCATCGCTTGATCGGGCAAATCGTATCAACCGCGCATAGGTCTGATCCCAGGTTAGGCTTGCCGTATCGCAGCACCTCGACAAGGGATAAGGTTGGAGAAGGGCGCTTCCCAGTGCGGTGGACAGACGTTGCTCAAATGCGGGGAGGCCGGTCGAACGGGGGGTGTTCATACTCACCAATGGGGGCGGCTCTACAAACCAAAGCGGTGCGCCGGGAACGAATTCCCTATAGAAAGACCGAATTCCCGGCAAATCGGTCGATACGACCTTGCAACCTGACGCGAGAGCCTCGGCGATCACCAAGGGAAGCCCTTCAAAGAACGAAGGAAGCACGAAGGTGTCCGTCTGCCGGTAGAGGGGCGCGAGCTCCGATGGCCTTAAGGGCCCGAGAAACTCTGGCGGTCGCGAAAGAGAAGATGCCTTTTCCCTGATCAGATTGTATTCTTCTTCGTTCGAATAGCCTCCAACGAGCTTGAGAGCGCAATCGGCGCCCTCATCGAGAAGATGCTCGTATGCATGAAGCAGGCTGAGAACGCCCTTCTGCAATCCTATCTTGCCAACATAGAGCATCGAATTCGGCAAGCGGGGGCGCTGCCGTGTCTCTTCGTCGGTCGGCAACCGAAAGAGCTGCGAGTTGTAACCGACGCCGACTATGGCGATATGCGCGGGATCATAGCCGAAGTACGAGGCGATCTGCGCCCTCTGTTCTTCATGCAATGCCGCAATCCCATCGAGCTGAGCTATGCTCTGTCTGATATAGGCGTTCTTCAGGGGGTGCTGCGCAAGCTGCAGGAGATCCGTGGAGTGGCAGATGGCAAGCACCTTGCGGTCGTGAAGGGTCTCGCGAACGAGCGCCGTCAAAAGATAGAGATGGTGGCAGATGACCAGATCCGGGCTGAACTCCCGCGCCGCCCGCTCGATGACCTTCCGAAATGCCTGGAGGAAGGCTTCAGCCATCTCCGGCGTCAAATCGCGATAGCGGGTCGCTTCATAGGGCATCACGTCGGACATGCCGCAAACAGGAAACGGAAGCTCGGGCGTGTTGAAGCGCACCGGGTACAAGACGCTGCCGGAGACAAGCGAAAGGGCAGGTTCGTCGGTTTTGTCCACGCCGCAGATGATGGCGTTGCGATTTCCGTGTTGTGCGGAAATCGCAACCAAGGATGCCAGATATACCCCGCTTCCCGTTGAATCGGGCTTCTGGGCGCTTATGTGGAGAATACGCATAGGGCATCACCTTTCAGCAGCGGCTGCTGCATCGTTTTTGACCATGCCCAGCCTCGAGCCATCTAATCGCAGGAGCGCCACGAGCAGCACGCTGCAAATGACGATAACCAACGTGCCATAGGCCATGGAGGTGCCCACCGCGTACTCTTGCATGTTTGTGACGATGGAGACGGAAATGGGCCGGTTGTACACCCCATAGAGCAACGCCGACATGGTGTATTCTCCGACGGATCTCACAAAGCAGAGGATGCATCCGGAAAGCACGCCGGGAGCGATTGCGGGAAGCGTCACGTCGGCAAAACGGCGGAATTTGGAGGCGCCGAGGGAGAGCGCCGCCTCCTCCACGGTGTCGCGGATACCGCCAACGGCAACTTGCGTCGAGCTGAGCAGGAGCGGAAGCGACGACACCGCGTATGCCAAGGGAAGGATCTCGAAGGTTCCGACGAGGGCGTAGCCAAAGGAAAAGGGGGACGGCGATGCGAACTCGTTGATAAGCCCGATGGCAATGGCGCTTGCCGGCATACACCAGGGAAGCGCCATAAGAAGCTCCAGCATGCGAGGCACGAGGAGCGTGCGACGTTGGGAAGACGACGCCCGGCGCCCTAAGAGAACCAAGGGCACCACGAGGACAAGCGCGATGAGGGTGGCTTGCACCGCCATGAGCAGGCTGTTGGAAAGGGGCCTGAAAGTACGCGCATTGGTGAACACATTCCCGTAATTGTCCAAGGTGAAAACATGGGGGATGGGTTGCATCATGATGGAATTGGTGGTCATGAACGAAAGATAGAGGATCGCTGCAACAGGGCCGATAATGCCCATCAGCTGCAACCAGGTGAACAACCTGAAAAGCCAACCGAGTGCTTTCGTCGATTCGGTGTCCGGCGTCCACCATCGTGCGCGTGTCACCGATGAGAACTCGTAATACCTCCGTAAAAGGCTCAGCCCCGCCGTCGCGATGACCCCGATGACGAGGAGCACGATCACCTCCACCGAGGCCAAAGACATGTCAAAGCTGGTTTTCGCCGCGACGATCTGTGTCGGTAACACGCGGAAACTCCCGCCGATCAGGGCCGGAGCCGAATAGGAGCCAATTGCCGAGACGAATGTCATCAGCGTCGAGACAATGAGCGCCGGCCGCACGACCGGCCAGATGGCGTCACGGAAAACGGCCCAGGTGCTTCCACTGAGACTGCGGACGGAGTCGACGATGTTGGCATCGATGAAATTGAGCGCGGTGCTCATGTTGAGATAGAAGTAAATGTATTGCGTATACGTGATGACGACAACGATGCCCCAAAGCCCGGTGAATGGAGGAAGGCTTGCGTTCAGCACGATCTTTGCGACATGGGTGACGATTCCGCTTTCCCCGTAGAGTTGCAGAAACGCGACAACGATGATGACCCCGGGGATCATGAGGGGCGTCATAAGAAGAACGCGAACCAAGTTCGCGTGGTGCTTGCAGAAAAAACGGGTGTATATCGCGAGGACGGTGCCGACGATCCCGCAGGTCACGACCGAGTAGACGCCTACCGAGATGGTGTTTAGAACGACTTGTTGATTAGAGGGCTTCGCAAGGTAATCGGCATAGGCGCCGATTCCTGAGATTCCCGCATCGCCCAGCGAGGTGACGAAGGTCCTGAAAATGGGAACGATGATAAAGGCGAGCCCGAACCAAGCTACGACAACGAAAAACAATCCCTTCCCGATCCCGCTGAGAATGGAGGGTATGCCCTTGCGAGAAGAAGCGGCATTGGATGGGGGATCGCTGCTCATCGACAAGACTCCACCCAAACGCTGTCGTCTGCGTTAAACGACTTTCCGGAAGCTCGATTGAGCATCAGAACTCGAACTGAGCTGCTCGGTGCCGGAGCAGCGAGGGTCTTTTGTATTTCAACCGTGTAATCCGTCGCGAAACCGAGGTAGCGCGCTTTTGCGACACGACCTTGGTACCACGTGTTGGGGCTTACGTGATCCTCGAGTTTGAGCGCCTCGGGTCGCACCAGGTTGTCTCCGATCAGGTTTATGTCTCCGATGAACGAGGCCACAAACCTCGTCCCGGGGTTCTCGTAGATCTCATGAGGGGTTCCCGTTTGCTCGATCACGCCCTTGTTCATGACGGAGATACGATCGGAGACGGAAAGCGCCTCGCGTTGGTCGTGGGTAATGTAGAGCGTGGTGACACCCGTGGTCTGTTGGATATGCTTGATCTCCTCCCGCAACGACGCTCGGAGATCTTCGTCGAGGTTTGCCATCGGTTCATCCAAAAGAAGTACGGAGGGGGAGGGGGCCAGGGCGCGGGCTATGGCGACGCGCTGCTGCTGCCCACCAGACAGCTCCATGGCATTTCTCTGGCTGAGCTCCTGAAGGCCCATGATCTCGAGCCATTCTTCCACAATGCGCTCTCTGGTATGCGCCTCGGTTTTCGCGGCGCGCAACCCGTATGCGATGTTTTGCGCGACGGTCATATTCGGGAAGAGGGCATAGCTTTGAAACACAACGCCCATATGGCGTTTTTCGGGAGGCAGGCGCGTAATGTCTGCACCGTCTACCAAGATGCGTCCGCTGCTTGGATGGAGAAACCCCGCGATCAATCTCAGCAGCGTGGTCTTGCCGCATCCCGACGGCCCGAGGAGCGTATGCAGCTCTCCCGAAATGAGAACAAGATCGACCCCGGTAAACACCGGGGTCGATCCATACGTGGCGCTGACACCTTCTAAGGTAATGGACGCCATCTCTGCCTCAGTTATGAGCTTGCGATGGTTTTGTCCTGGGTGTAGAGATTGTCTTGCCAGAGCGCCAGCCAATCCGCTTGGTTCTCGGCGATGGTGTTCCAGTCTGCGGGTAGCGCGGTAAGGTCGCCCTGCATCCATTCAGGGGCTTCGGCGCGGGCGGCGGGAAGCGACGGGATCCTGTTGAAATCGTTCGCGAGCAGAACTTCAAGATCCTTGCTTCCGACGAATTCCACGAAAGCGGCAGCCGCATTGGGATGTGCGCATCCCTTCAGGGCGCCGACGCAATCAGAGATGATGACGTTGCCCGAAGTCGCATTGATAGATTGCAGGGGCATGTCGTTTTTGTTCACATTGTCCGTGATGTCGTTCAGGGTTGCGATGCCGACGGAGGCCTCGCCGGTGCCGATCGCTTGGAACATCATGGAGCCGGAGTTGTAGTAGTTCTTGATGTTGGCATCAAGCCCGCTCAGGAACTTCTCGGCGGCAGGCTGGCCACCGTCCTGCTCGAAGAAGTAGATGAGGTTGCAGATGGCCGAGCGCATCGATGAGCTGAGATAATCGCGTGCCACGATCAGATCCTTGTATTTCGGATCGGTCAGCTGCGACCAGTCGGTGGGAGCATCTGCCGCGTCGAGCTTTTCGGTGTTGTAGAACATGACGACCGGGGTCGTGATGGTGCTGAACCAGTCGCCGTTTGCCGCTTTGTATTCGGCCGGGAGCTCACTGGCCCAACTTGGATCGGTGGCCTCGTAGGCCCCCGCCTCATCGAGTTGCATGTAGATCGAGATGTCACCGCCGTACATGACATCTGCCTGGGGATTGCCGATCTCGCTCTTCACGCGGTCGGCAAGTTCGCCTTTCAGGTTGATGAACTCAACGTTGACTCCCGTCTCGGCGGTAAATTCGGTTGCAACCTGCTCTAAGAGCGCTTCAGGATGGGTGGAATAGACCACGAGCGTGTCTTCCAGCTCAGGTTCTGTCGATTGATCGGAAGCGCCTTGATCGGCGTTTTGGCTTGAACATCCGGCGAGCGCGATTGAGAGGGCAAAAACACTCATAAGTGCCACGAGGGCGACAAACATTCTTTTCATTGGCGACCTTCTTTACTATCGTTCCCTTTGCGCCTATGACAAGGTCTCGTTTCCTCGGCCAGCGCAGAGGGAGAGCTTTGAATGTGATAGCTATGTGGTGGAACGCAAAGCGAAAAGAGGAAACGTCTCCATAGAGAAGCATGTGTTGATTGCAGAGCATGATCTACTGTAACCCGGAGACCGGATCCGTGTCGTCTGCAGAATCCAAAGCGATGCAGAATTTCGCAATGGGAAGAGCGATTCGCAATCAGCAATTGTAGGGCGGATGGGTGATAGTGTCAATCTAAGCGCTCTCGAACTTATCCTTTCTTTCGGCAGATGATGGTCTTATACTTTGCAATCATGCCATTCTTTCAATCATCTCAGCGGATGGTGTCCCTGTGTAGGCTGGCATAGATCCGAAGGCAGTCATCTTGCCCGTGCTTTTGCGGCACTCATGCGGCATGGATGCATCCCCTCGGATTTTTCCGTGTTGTTTTTTTACATGGTGCGAGGCCTGATGAGGGGGTAGGGCATGAAACGACAAGACGGCAACGTCTCGCTGAATCAAATTCTCCGTCAATTGCCGCAGACCGATGAGGTCATGAATGAGCCCATCTTAAAATCGATGGATCGGATATTGCCGCATAACGTCATTCTTCTTTGTGCGCGCCAGGCGATAGACGATCAGCGCAAGCAGCTGCTCGATGGAGCGGTGGAGCAAGTAGATGCCGCATTGTTGGCAGACAGGGCCCTCACGCTTTGCCTGCAGTATCTGGAGCCCTCGTTGAAAAGGGTGATCAATGCCACCGGCATCATCATTCACACGAATCTCGGACGCAGCCCTTTGGCGGCTGAGGCGGTGGATGCTGTTCTGCAGGTGGCAGGCAATTATTCAACGCTTGAATATGATCTCAAATCGCTTTCCCGGGGAAGCCGCCATGACCACCTAGAGCATCTTATCTGCTTGCTGACGGGCGCCGAGGCCGCCTTAGCGGTGAACAATAATGCCGCAGCGGTCTTGCTCGTATTGAACGAGTTCGCCTCGGGGCATGGGGCCATCGTCTCACGAGGCGAGTTGGTGGAAATAGGAGGCTCGTTTCGCATCCCCGACATCATGGCGCTTTCGAGGGCCGATATGATCGAGGTCGGAACCACCAACAAGACCCATTTGGTCGATTACGTCAATGCGTTGACGGAAAATGTCGCCATGTTCTTGAAGGTGCATCCCTCGAACTACCGCATGGTCGGGTTCACTGAAAGCGTGGGCCTTCTCGAGCTACGGCATCTTGCCGATCGGGTAAACGAGGAACGCAGGCGCAAAGGCGGCAATGGCGGGGATGTTCTCGTCTATGAAGATCAGGGTTCGGGAACGCTGCTCCATTTGGATTGTTTTGGCGATTACGCCGAACCCACTGTCACAGAATCGGTGAAGGCGGGATGCGATCTTGTCTCCTTCTCGGGCGACAAGTTGTTGGGCGGCGCGCAGGCGGGAATCATAGTTGGGAAGGCTCCGCTCGTCGCGCGCCTGAAAAAGAATCCGCTGATGCGTGCTATCCGCCTCGACAAAATGACCATCGCCGCTTTAGAGGCGACCCTGCGTCTTTATCTGAGCCCCGATCTGGCGCTTGAGCGCATACCGACGCTGCGCATGCTTGTTGAGCCTGTTGAAAAGACGAGGGAAAGAGCGGAAAAGCTCGCG
>CANQTB010000081.1 GCA_947626665.1 uncultured Eggerthellaceae bacterium | reverse complement strand
AAACGCAGCAGGTGTGGAGGAAACAATGCCAAACTCAATAGGCAACGATCATTTGGCGGTCATCAAGGTCGTCGGCGTCGGCGGTGGCGGCACGAATGCGGTCAACCGTATGGTTGAGGCCGGCGTCAAAGGCGTCGAGTTCATCGCGATCAACACCGACCGTCAGGCACTGCTCATGTCGGATGCGGATAAGACGATCCACATCGGCGAGGAGCTCACGCGAGGCCTTGGTGCGGGCGCGAATCCCGAGGTAGGCTGCCAAGCGGCCGAGGAAAGCCGCGCAGAGATCCGCGAAGAGCTTTCCGGTGCGGACATGGTCTTCGTCACGGCAGGCGAGGGCGGCGGCACGGGCACCGGCGCGGCCCCGATCATCGCCGATATCGCGCGTGACGAGATCGGCGCCCTCACGGTGGGCATTGTGACCAAGCCCTTCACCTTCGAAGGCAGGCTCCGCCGCAACCAGGCCGAGCAGGGGATCGATCTCCTTTCACAGAAAGTCGATACGCTGATCGTCATCCCGAACGATCGGCTTCTGGAAATCGTCGATAAGAAAACCTCGATGATCGATGCGTTCCGCATTGCCGACGACACGCTTCGCCAAGGCATTCAGGGTGTTACCGATCTCATCACCATTCCCGGATTGATCAACCTCGATTTCGCTGATATCCGCACGGTCATGAAGGATGCGGGAACGGCGATGATGGGCATCGGCATCTCGTCGGGCGAGAATCGTGCGCTCGACGCCGCTCAGCAGGCGATCAATTCGTCGCTGCTCGAAACCTCGATCACCGGCGCTTCGCGCGTTCTGTTCTCAATCGCCGGCGGCAGCGATCTGACGCTCACCGAAGTAAGCCAAGCGGCCCAGACGATCGAATCCTGCGCCGACGAAAACGCCAATATCATCTATGGCCAGATCATCGATGACGGGTTGAAGGATTCGGTCCGCATCACCGTGATCGCCACGGGATTTAAGAACAAGGGCGCTCAATCGGCCATGGACTTCTCCTCGGCACGCAAAGATCTGTTTGCGTCGACCGACGCCGCGCCTTCTCTGGCTGCCCAGCCGGCCCAGCCGGTAACGTTTTCCACTACGATCAACAACGGCCGCTTTGCCGATGAGGACTATATCCCCGATTTTCTCAAGCGCGGGCGTTAATCGGAGAGCGCAGAAGATGGACGCGAACTCTCTTCCCCTGCCGCGGCTCGATAGGGTTGCGCAGGGGAATGTCATTTTCCATACCGATCGCGCGCTTCTTGCGGCGACGGGCATTTGCGCCGGATTTCTCGAGCGCTCAGGCGGCACGAGCGCTGGCACCTTCGAATCGCTGAACCTTTCGACGGCGGTTGGCGACGACGCCGATGCGGTGCAGGCGAATCGCCTTCTCGTGGCAAAGCTTCTTGCAGATGACGAGAGCTTTCCCTTCGTTATCCCCCGGCAAGTGCATGAGACGACGATCATCGAGATCGATGCCGCCTCGCCGACGACCCTCGCGGAAGCTCGGGAAAGCGCCGAAGCCGGCGCCGATGGGATACTCGTCGGCACATCCGGCGTGGGAGCGCTTTTGAACTTCGCCGATTGCGTGCCGGTGATCATCGCGGCCCCCGATAAGAGCTTTGCCGTCGTTCATGCGGGTTGGCGCGGGGTGTATGCCTCGATCGCCCCCTTGGCCGTGCGTCGTTTTGTTGGGCGGGGCATGGAAGCTGCCGACTTAAACGTTTATATCGGAGCCTACATTCATGCCGAATGCTTCGAGGTGAGCGATGAGGTGCATCGGCAGTTCCGCGAGAAATTCGGTGAAGGTTGCGTTTACGACGATCGTCATATCGATCTTGGCTGGGCGCTCAAGAGGGATCTTTCAAATGTCGGCATCGTAGGCGAGCGCATTGCCGATATGGATGTGTGCACCGTGTGCGATCAGGAGCGCTTCTTCTCCTTCCGCGGAACCGATGGCGTCTGCGGGCGCCATGGCGCTCTCGCGTTTCGTAAGAACGAAGGCGGGCTTCATGGGGATTGAGAGCCGATACGCGCAGGTTTGCAAAGAGGTGGCCGACGAGGCCCTCCGCTGCGGACGCGATCCTCAAAGCGTGCGGGTGATCGCTGTTTCCAAAACCGTTGACGAGGCCGGCGTTGCGCGGGCCTTTGAGGCGGGTGCGCGGGATTTCGGCGAGAATCGCCCCGATCCGCTTCAGCAGAAACAGCGGGCGTTTCCCCAGGCGCGATGGCACTTCATCGGCAACATCCAAGCGCGCCGCATTCCCGAGATCGTCGTGAGCGCCACGCTCATCCATTCGGTCTGCGATATGCGGCATGCGGAGAAAATCGCTGAGGCCGCAAAGCGCAGGGGCAAAGTGCAAGACATCCTGCTCGAGGTGAACGTTTCGGGCGAGGAGAGCAAAAGCGGCGTCGCGCCTTCGGAGCTGAAAGAGCTTCTGCTTGCCTGCGAGCAGCTGGAGGGCGTATGCGTGCGCGGGCTGATGACGATGGCCCCGCAAGGCGACCTTGCCATTGCCGGCGAGGTATTTCAGGAGCTTGCGGCCCGATCGCGCGAGCTCCGACAGGCGCTTGGCGATGAGGCGGGGCTGCGGTTCAATGAACTTTCTATGGGCATGAGCGAGGATTGGCGCGAGGCGATTGCCGCCGGCGCTACCATGGTACGTATCGGACGAGCTATCTTTAGCGACGAGTTCTCAGGATAGGGGGAGACGACGTGGCGTTATCAGGAAAAGGCGCAATGGAATCGGGCGGACGTCTTCTGCAGGGCATCAAGAGCAAGCTTGGTTTTGCCGATCGTCGTCAGGACGACGGCTATGGCGACTATGACGATTACGATGATTATGGCGAAGACGGCTACGCTGACTATGCAGAGTACGAGGATTACGACGATGCGACGGCAAGCGAGCGCTATGGCTCTTCACGTGCCTATGGAGCGCCGAGCGCTTCCGGTAGAAGGGCGCAAGCATCCTCCGACGCCGCATATCAAACGGGAAGCTTCACGTCGACGAGCATCCGCGATCGCGCGCGTCGTGATAATTCGGAAGAAGGGCCGCGCTTGGTTTCCCTCGGCGATGTTCGCGCAACAACGCCCTATCCGAGCATCCAAAGCAACGACGAGCAAACTTCCGAGGCCGGTGTTCGAAGCGCAACGCCTTCCCCGACGTCGCGCAGCAGGGCCGTTCTCGATTCCTCGTTGCCTTTTTCGATGACGCGGGAGGGAACCGAGGCGGCATCGGCCCATGCCAACACGGTTTACAATGCAAGCCAGCAAAATGCTGCCAATCAGCAGGGTCGTGGAGGGTTGAACGCGCTCTTCGGCGGATCGTCCTCCGCATCGGCGACGACAGGTGGTCGTCGCTCGCTTTTCGTGATCGCGCCGAAGTCGTATAACGAGGTGGAGCCGATGGCGACCGCGCTCAATCGCGGCCAGATCGTCGTGTTAGATATCCGCGAGGCCGATTCCGAGCTATCCAGACGGCTGCTTGACTTCTCCTTCGGCGTCGCGAGCGCGCTTTTCGCCTCCGTCGATTGTGTGGCATCGGGTGTGTTCTGCGTTTGCACCGGTCATCCGATAAACGACGAGGAACGCACTTCGCTCTCGGCACGGGGGCTTATCTAAATGAAGCTGACGAAGGAAACGCGCGTTGCCATCGTTGGTGGTGGCAAGATGGGCGAGGCGATGCTTGCCGGATGGCTCGCGTCCCAGCACGGCGTGCTTGAATATTGGGGGATCGAAAACTTCACCGTTGTTGAGCCGAGCCGAGAACGCCGTGAAACGCTTGAGCGGAGCTATCAGATCGAGGTGAAAGATGACGTGTCGGAGCTTGCCCAGGCCGATATCGTCGTGCTTGCGGTGAAGCCGCAGCAGATGCCCGAGGTCATAGGCCCGCTCACAAGTGCACCGCTCTTTTCAGGGGCCCGCGCGATTGGCGAGGATACCCCCGCTACAGAAGGTGCCGAGGAACCGCTCGTGATCTCGATCGCGGCCGGTGTCTCAACGGCGAAGATCGAGGAGCGTGCTCCGTTTTCGCTTCGCGTCGTGCGCGCCATGCCGAATCTTCCGCTTTCGGTGGGAGAGGGGGCCACGGGGCTTTCCGCCGGCAAGCAGGCGCATCGAAACGATCTTGAGGCCGCGCGGGAGCTGTTCGCCGCTCTTGGCGAGGCGGTTATCGTGGAAGAGCGGCTGATGGACGCCGTCTGCGCGCTCAGCGGATCAGGGCCGGCGTATTTCTGCGCCTTCCTTGAAGCCGAGATAGCCGCTGCCCAAAAGCTCGGTCTCGGCTACGAGGCGGCATATGGCCTTGCGCTCCAAACCTTTTTTGGAACGGCGAAACTTCTCGAGCAAACGGGGGAAACTCCCGAAGCGCTTCGTCGGGCGGTATCGAGTCCTCAGGGAACGACGCTTGCGGGCCTCGAGGCATTTCAGAGGGCCGGATTGGCCGATGTGGTGGAGAAGGGCCTTTTTGCTGCGGAGGAGCGTTCGAAGGAGCTGAGCCAATGCTTGTAGCATCTCCGATCGCGCTCATCATCCAACTGATCTATTCGCTCACGGACGCCTATACGCTCGTGTTGTTCGTCTATGTTCTCATGTCGTGGCTGCCGTCGATGCCCGGCATCGTCGGGGACATCTATCGCGTTTTAGGGAAGTTGAGCGATCCGTTTCTCAATCTTTTCCGGCGCTTTATACCGCCAATTGGTGGAATGGTGGATATATCGCCCATCGTGGCGGTGTTTGTATTACAATTCGGGGTACGTATCATTGTGAGCTTGCTTGTTCAGTTGGCCTTCTGATGAGGCGTCGGGGCAGGTAAGGTAAGCCATCGAAACAGAGGTGAAAGGGAGCAACATGGCTATTACTGCTGCAGACATAAACAATCAGCGCTTTACGGAAGTTAAGAAGAACGGCTATGACGTCGACGAGGTCGATGTTTTCCTCGAGTGGGTCGCCAACGAGATCGATGCGCTGAACCATGAGGTGGCAACGCTGCAGTCGAAGCTCGATGAGGCGTCACATGCTGCCTTGGCAAGCGATTCTGCGGCTCGCGAGGCCTCGGTGAACAGCGCAAGCCTCGATGCCACGGTAGCCGAGCGCGATGCGCGCATCGCGTCCCTTGAGCGTCAGCTCGACGAGAAGCGCGCCGATGAGAGCCGTATCTCCCAAGCGCTGATCATCGCCCAGCGCTCAGCCGAGGATATCATCGCGAAGGCGAATGCTCAGGCAGGCGAGACGATTGCCGATTCACGCGAAGAGGCGCAACGCATTCTCGATCGCGCAAACGCCGATCGCCAAAGCGTGATCGATGCGATTCGCAAACTTCAGGACGATCGCGCCGATGCGCTTGAGGATTATCAGTCGCTTTTGAAGAACATGATCGACGACGCTACGCGCAAGCTGAGCGATCTGAGCTCCTATACGACCGTGGACCGTGTTGCCTCGATGCCATCGGGCGAATCGAAGCATGCGGCAGCTCCGCGCAGCTCTTCGGTGTATGCGAGCTACGGTGCCGAGCGTATCGCCTCTTCTGCTGATGCGGCGAACTATTCGACTCCGCAGGCCGATGCGACCCCTGTTATCTCTGCGCCGGAGCCCCGTGCCTCAGTGGTCGACAAAGACCTCTCCGGCTATGGCGATGCGGACGACAGCTTCGAATTTGACGAGATCGACTAAGAGATCGACCAAGCCCCTCGATGGATGAAAAAGGCACGCTGCCCGATTCCGCCTCTGGCGTGTGTGCCGTAACGCTTTCGTATAACGGTTCCCCTTTTGCCGGATTTGCTCGGCAGAAGGGGAATTTGCTTACGGTGCAGGGTGAGCTTGAACATGCGCTGCAGCTGCTCTTTCGGCGCGAGGTGCCAACCGTGTGCGCCGGACGCACCGATGCGGGGGTGCATGCCCGCGCGCAAGTGGTGAGCTTCGAGCTTTCCGCCGAGGAGATCGAGCAAAGGCCGCTTCCGGTGCTTGCCCGATCGTTGCAGGCGCTCACACATGACGCGATCGTCATTCGCGATGTGGAACGTGCGCCGTCTGGCTTTTCCGCACGATTTTCTGCGAAAGCGCGCGAATATCGCTATCTTATCGCCTGTGATACGTCGCTTCCGCTGTTGCTCCGCGATTTCTCTTGGTGGCGTTCGGATTTTGCCGCTTTGGACATCGGGGCGATGAACGAGGCGGCGAAGCCCCTGCTGGGCGAGCACGATTTCGTGAGCTATTGCAAGGCTGCCTCAGCCGAAGGAAAACCCACCTGCCGAAATCTCATCGAGCTGAGCTTTTCGAAAGAGCGCTATTTCGAAGAACCCGTGGTGGTGGCGAAGGTGAAGGCGAGTTCGTTTCTCCATTCGATGGTGCGCACCCTTATCGGAACGTTTGTTGAGGTAGGGCTTGGGCATCGCGCTATTGGCTGGCCTTACGAGGCGCTTTCGGCCCGCGATCGGCGCGCTGCGGGGCAAACGGCGCCGGCGCAGGGGCTTGTCCTTTGGCGCGTGATATACTGAATAGATGCGGCGGATCTCTCTTTGATGAGGAAGGTAGCTGATGAGAGGGGCCTGCGCAAGGGAAATGCGAAAGGCGAAAAGGTGGGATTCTTTTCTCAGCACACAAAGGAGGCGGAAGGCCCCTGCGGGTTTGCCAGATCGGGCGTTGCGCAGGCGTTTCCCCCGGCGGATCCATCGTGCCTGTCCGCACGAGAGAGCACGCCTTCCACGTTCGGCCTGCTCTACGAGAGCCACGATAAAATCTTCTGCCTATACGAAAGCCGCGACGGGCACCTTACGGCGGTCGACGCCCGACGCTTCGTGTAGCTTCACCGTCATCAAGAAGGGAGCACCATGGCGCTATCCATTGGCATAGTCGGCCTTCCCAATGTGGGGAAATCAACCCTGTTCACAGCCCTTACCAACAAGGGTGGGCTGGCGGCAAACTATCCCTTCGCAACCATCGAGCCCAATGTGGGCGTGGTGCCCGTTCCCGATTCTCGGTTGGAGATGCTTGCCGCTATCGACCATCCAGCGCGCATCGTGCCGGCGACGGTGGAGTTCGTCGATATCGCCGGCCTTGTTGCCGGAGCGAGCCAAGGGGAGGGCCTGGGCAATCAGTTCTTGGCGAACATTCGGGAAACCGACGCCATTTGCGAGGTGGTGCGCTATTTCAGCGACCCTGATGTGGTGCACGTCGCGGGCGCCATCGATCCGGCAAGTGATTGCGAGACCATTAAAACCGAGCTGATTCTCGCCGACCTCGCGACGCTCGAGAAAGCGATGCCGCGGCTTGAGAAGGAAGCGAAGCGCGATAAGGCCTCAGCGGCAAAACTTGAAACGGCGAAGAAGGTGTTCGCGGGGCTCAACGACGGCCACCGCGTGCGCTCGCTCGGCCTCACCGATGAGGAGAGCGCCTCCCTCTATGATCTCCATCTCCTGACAGCGAAGCCCTTGCTCTACGTTGCCAATGTGGACGAGGGGCAGGTCAACGATGTGTTCGCCGCCATCGACGGCTGCGATCCGGTGCCGATCAGCGCTCAGGTGGAGGCTGACCTCGCCGAGCTCGACGCCGAGGAGGCGAAAGAATACCTCGAGTCCATGGGGCTTACCGAGAGCGGCCTCGCCCGTTTGGTGCGAGAGGCCTATCATCTGCTCGGCTTGCAATCCTTTTTCACGAGCGGCGAAAAGGAGACGCGCGCTTGGACGATTCCCATCGGAGCGAAGGCCCCGCAGGCGGCAGGCGTCATCCATAGCGATTTCGAACGCGGCTTCATCAAAGCGGAAACGGCTTCCTTCGAGGACTATATCGAATACGGAGGAGAGGCCGGTTGCCGAGCTGTGGGCAGGCTGCGCCAAGAGGGCAAGGACTACGTTGTTGCAGACGGCGACGTCATGCACTTCAAATTCAACGTGTAATGCGAAGAGAGCGTTTCCTGCGGCAAAGGGCTTCTGCTTGAGACACTTTGAGAGGGCCTACGAAGGGCAAGCGAAGGACTTGCGAGAGGGCCTACGAAGGGCAAGCGAGATGGCAGGCAAAGGGAAACAGCTTTTGCGGAAGCGCACCTAAAAGTTACATACTGTTGACAATCGGTTAACGCGCTCGCTACAATCACGCGAATGCTTTTCGCGGAGCGCTCTTTTGCCAAGGGCCTCTGCGCGGGCATCGTTTCAGTTCTACCCATGAGGAGGGATAACATGGCAGAATTACTTCAAAAGGGCATCTCCCGTCGCAATCTCCTGAAAGGCGCCGCACTCAGCGCTGCTGGCGTGGCGGCCTTGGGCGCGGTCGCAGGCTGCGCTCCGCAGAGCTCGGCGACGAGCGGTTCCACCACCACGACGTCGAACACTGGCTCCGCGGCCAGCGAATCGAAGACCATCGAGTTCAACGGCCAGACGCTGCCGAAGTCCATGGCAAAGCCCGATCCCGTTGCTGAGGATAAAATCACCTCGACGGTTGATTGCGATGTCCTGGTAATCGGCGCCGGCATTTCCGGACTTCCCGCCGCATGCATTGCGGCTGAAAAGGGGGCTAAGGTCGTGTGCGTGGAAAAGGGCAGTGCTCCCTGCGTCACGCGTCCCACCGGTCTTTCTTGGTTCGGCACCAAGAAGCTCAAGGAGCTGGGCGTGCT
>CANQTB010000080.1 GCA_947626665.1 uncultured Eggerthellaceae bacterium | reverse complement strand
TGGCAAGGCAGGCAAAGACTAATCAGGGCTGATTGAAGGGATATCATGAAGAGGCTGAAGAAAAAGCAAGCTGCTCTCGCGCGTCGCCATCGTCGCGTTCGCGGTAAGGTGAGCGGTACGGCAGAGCGTCCACGGCTCTGCGTGAACCGGAGCAACTCGAACATTTACGTGCAGTTCGTCGACGACGTTGCCCGCAAGACGCTGTTTGGCATATCAACGCTCGGTCCCGATTTCAAGAAAACCGGCAAAAGGGGTTCGAATGTAGAAGGCGCCGTGGCATTCGGCGAGATCGTCGGTCATGCGGCAACCAAAGCAGGCATCACCGAGGTAGTTTTCGACCGTGGCGGCAATCTCTATCACGGGCGCGTGAAGGCGCTCGCCGATGCATGCCGCAATGCCGGACTGAAATTCTAGAAGGGATCTGACGAATGGCTCGTAAACAGCAAGAGAACACGGCGCCGGAGCTTCAGGAGCGCGTCGTTTACATCAATCGCGTCTCGAAGGTCGTCAAGGGCGGCCGCCGCTTCTCGCTCACGGCGCTCGTTGTCGTTGGCGATGGGCTTGGCCACGTTGGCGTCGGCATGGGGAAATCGCAAGAAGTTCCCAATGCCATCAAGAAGGGCGTCGAAGATGCGAAAAAGAATATGTTCGAGGTTCCGCTGACCGCTGACGGTACGGTGCCCCACGAGGCGATGGGCGAATACGGCGCTGGCCGCGTGCTCATTAAGCCCGCCGTTCCCGGTACCGGCGTCATGGCCGGTGGTCCGGTGCGTGCGATCATGGAGCTTGCCGGCGTGCAGAACGTCATCACCAAATCGCTCGGCACGAACAACGCGATGAATATCGTGAAGGCTGCAGCCGAAGGTCTGAAATCAATGCAGAGTCCTCGCGAGGTTGCTGCCCGTCGCGATATGTCGGTCGGTGAGATTTTCGGCCGCAAGGAGGCATAAACGATGGTAGAGAAAGCAAAAACCTTGCGCATCACGCAAATCAAGAGTGCAAATTCCTGCCCTGCCGATCAGGGTAAAACCTTGAAGGCGCTTAAGCTTGGCAAGATCGGCCGGACAGTGGAAAAGCCGGACAACCCCTCGGTGCGGGGCATGGTCTTTAAGGTAAAGCACCTCGTATCGGTTGAGGAAATATCGTAAGTGAGCTGGCAGCGAGCTGCGAGCACGGGCTTTGCCCGATAGGCGAAAAGGAGCTAAAAGATGGAAATTAAGGATCTTCGTCCCGCTGAGGGTTCGACGAAGAAACGTAAGCGTGTCGGTCGCGGTGACAAAACAGCCGGCCGTGGTCAAAACGGCCAACTTTCCCGCGCCGGTGGCGGCAAGAAGGCAGGTTTCGAGGGCGGTCAGACCCCGCTCGCACGGCGTTTGCCGAAATTGCCGGGATTCCGTAACCCCAATCGTGTTGAATATGCGCCCGTGAATGTCGAACGCCTTCAGAAAAAATTCGCGAATGGTGACGTTGTCGATGCGACGGCGCTTGTCGAAAAGGGTATCATTAAGCACGACACCGATCCTGTCAAAGTGCTTGGCAATGGCGATATTTCGATCGCACTTACCGTGCGCGTCGACAAGGTGTCGAAGACGGCACAGGAAAAGATCGAGGCTGCAGGCGGAAAGGTAGAGCCGGTTTGCTGACTTCTATCATAGAAGCATTCAAGGTTCCCGAGCTTCGAAAGAAGATCCTTTTCACGCTCGGGATCTTGGCGTTATATCGCTTCGGCGCCTATGTACCGGTGCCGGGCATTCCTTTTGCTGAGTTTGCGAACGCGTTCGCCGATACCGGCGTCGCGATGACGATGCTCGATCTCTTCACCGGAGGGGCGCTTTCTAATTTCTCGGTGTTCTCACTGGGAATCATGCCCTACATCACGGCTTCGATCATCATGCAACTCATGCAAGGCGTTATCCCCGCCGTTGGCCGTTGGGCCAAGGAAGGCGATGCGGGGCGGCGCAAGATCACCCAAGTCACGCGTTATCTCACACTTGGCCTTGGCCTGATCAATGCGATCGGCTATCTGCTGCTCTTCCAGTCGCCCGCTTATGGCGTCACCTTCTCTGACGAGGTGCCGCTGTGGCTGACCGATGTGGTCATCGTGTTCACGCTCGTCGTCGGCACGGCGCTCATCATGTGGATGGGCGAGCTTATCACCCAGCGTGGCATCGGCAACGGCATGTCGCTCATCATCTTCATCTCCATCGTTTCGCGCGTTCCCGCGGCGCTCTTTTCTTCGGTCAACCTTACGGCCGATATGGGAATGGGCATCGCGCTCACCGTTTTGATCATTCTCGTGGTTGTCGCATGTGTACCGCTCATCATCTTCGTTGAACGTGCACAGCGCCGTATCCCCGTGAATTATGCGAAGCGAATTCAGGGACGCCGCATGATGGGCGGACAAACCACGTACATCCCGTTGAAGGTGAATGCGGCAGGCGTCATCCCGATCATCTTCGCAAGCTGCTTGATCTATTTCCCGGCTCAGCTTGCGGCGATCTTCAACGTTGATTGGCTGACGGCGTTCGCGAATGTCATTTCGACCGGCTGGCTCAACTGGATATTGACTGTGATCCTCATCGTGTTTTTCGCGTATTTCTATACGTCGATGGTCTTCAACCCTGAGGAAACGGCCGACAATATCCGCAAGCAGGGCGGGTTTATTCCAGGCATCCGTCCGGGGAGCGCAACGGTGCAATACATCAAGGGCGTGATCAACCATGTTACCTTGCCGGGTGGCCTGTTCATCGCCTTGATCGCCGTGGTGCCGACCATCATCTTCTATTTTACCGGCAATCAGCTCGTGCAAGCGTTCGGCGGCACCTCGATCCTCATCATGATCGGCGTTGCACTCGATACGATGAGCAAGGTTGAAAGCCAGCTGAAGATGCACAACTACGACGGCTTCTTTAAATAGTTGAGCGCTCACGCCTCCTATGGCGGCTCAGTGGATAACTCTATGAGGACATAACACGAATGCGTAGGGTTTGAAGGGAAGGGAATTCTTCATGAACATCGTGTTGCTCGGCGCACCGGGCGCCGGAAAAGGAACGCAGGCGGATAGGCTTGTTGCGGAATTCGGCACACCGCATATTTCGACAGGCGATATGCTTCGCGCAGCGGTGGCTGCGGGCACGCCCCTTGGCCAGAAAGCGAAGGGCTATATGGATGCTGGCGAGCTTGTTCCCGACGAGGTGATAATCGGGCTGGTATCGGAGCGTTTGAACGAGCCCGATACCGAGGCGGGATTCATCCTCGATGGCTTTCCGCGCACGACGGCGCAGGCCGTGGCTCTCGATGCCGAGCTTTCCAAGCTTGAGCGGCCGCTCGACACGGCGCTGCTTATCGATGTGGATCCCGAGGTCATCATCAAGCGCCTGACGAGTCGTCGCATTTGCCGTAACTGCGGCCATATCGGCACGGCGGCTGATGAGAAATGCCCCGTATGCGGTGGCGAAATGTATCAGCGCGACGACGACAACGAGGCAACCGTGCGCAATCGTCTTGATGTGTACGAGAAGCAGACGAGTCCGCTTATCGATTACTATCGCGGCTGCGATCGCTTGGTCACGATCGATGGGGATCGCAATCCCGATGAGGTGTATGCCGACGTGAAAGAAGCGCTCCATCTTGCATAGGAAATTTGAGCTTGTGCGGTAACCGAACAACGTGAAAGCCCTTCCAACCGAAGGGCTTTTTTGTGGCAGGAGGGCGGCGTGCCCACGACGGACGCGTCTCCTATCCGATTGCCCGGCGGTGCCCTTCTCGCCGCTTATGGTATCTTCGCCTTGCCCGTCCTATTTGCCTTACCTATGAAATGAGCCTCGCCTGTCCTATTTAACCGATGTGGTGAGAAACCATAAGCCGTCGGTTTGAAGCGGTGAAAATCCCTCGAGCGACGATGCGTCATAGCCGGTTGTTTGGTCGCAGAACCAGAGCGGATAAAGGAGGGCTTCCTCGGCTACGACGTCGATTGCGGCTTGGCACAGCTCGTCTTGCCGCTCGTTCGTTTTCGCACGCCGTGCCTGCTTCATCAATTGCAAAAGGTGAAGCGCGCCGGCACTGCCTTCCCATGCGCAAAAGTCCATCCATGAGGGGTTTTCATAGAAGAGCGACAACACCGTAAGCGGGCTTCCGTCGAAACGAGCCGATCCGGCCTTGCTGAGGAAGGCGCTGCAATCGCTCATTGCGTCTTTGTCGTTTATGCTTTCTACCGATGCCAGCTCGACATCGATTCCCAGATAGCCCCAGCACGATGCGATGGTTTGTGCGGTGGATTCCGAAACGGTGCCATCGTAGCTGAGCGTGATGCTGGCAGCGTGCGGACTTATGCCCGCTTCCTTTAAGAGAGCGTTTGCGCGATCAAGGTCGAAACGGTAGAGAGTTTCCGCACGACGGAAGCCGCGAGCGCTGTTTGGAAGGAGTGATGAGGCGATCTGGGCCTTTCCTTGAAATTCGGAAGCGATGATGCGATCGTAATCGATGGCGTAGAATAGCGCTTGTCGCACGTTTGCCTCATTGAGAAGAGCGTGGTTGGTGCTGAAGGCGAGCATGGTTGGAGACCATCCGGACAGGCTGTCGATATGCACGCCAGCTCCGGCATGCTGCTTGAAAAAGGATTCGCTGTCAGCGGATCGGAGATCGGTGACAGCATTGCACTCATTGTTGGCGAGAAGCGCTAATCGTGTGTCTGCCGAGGAGGCGCTTTCCCAAATCATGGTAGGAGCCTTGGCGGGGTATCCGCCGTTATAGTATTCGTTGGGGACAAAACCGAGCGAGGACAGGCGGGACGAGGCGAAGGTGCTGCGTTGTGCGTTAATTTCGAGATCGGTGCTCCTGCTGAGCGGTTCTGCCGATTCGCGCATGACGGCAAGCTCGTTATTGTTGGCGGGGCGCCATGGGCCGGTTCCCATAACGCGAATGCCGACGTTCTCAAGCGCATTTGTTTCCGATGGGGTGTTCTCACGAAACACCTTTATCAAGGCAAGGCGCTCCTCGAGTCCTTCCTCGATAGTGTAGCGCGTCGTGATCTCGATCTCGCTCGTCTTTGTGGCGGCAATATCCTCAATGCATTCAAGAAGAAACGTGTAGGGAGGCGTGTTCCGATAGGCCTCAAAGCTCGTGATGATATCGCTTGTTCGAACGGGGCTGCCATCAGAGAAGGCCGCATCTTCGCGAAGAGCTATGCGGAAGCGTCGATCGTCAAGTTTTTGGGGTTCGCTTGCTGCTAAGGCGGGGTAGGGCAGAAGCGTTGTACGGTCGATATCGTAGAGTCCCTCAAGGCAGTGCCATCCCCAGCTGACAGAAAGGGCGCTTTCTGCCGATGGGGGGAAATCATCAAAATCAGCCGTTGCGAACGCCGCCCGAATAATGGGCAGAGCTTCGGTTTCGTCGTTTTCGGGAGATATCGTATTCTCAGTGGAGAAGGTTTGCCCATATGTCCGCTCATCGACACGGCATCCGCTCAAACTCCATGCGCCGACCACACCTCCCGTTGCCGCAAGGCCCACAAGATCGCGCGCGCATCGGGTGAGAAACCGACGCCGCGTGATCGGCATATCGCGTGAGCTGCGCTGAAGACCTTGGCTCAATGATCAGCCCTTCCGTTTGAGTGATGCGAAATGAAGCCATCCTTTTTCATATGCCTATTATCGGCGTTTCTCCGTGCGCTGTCATGCGATAAGCGCTTGAACAAAACGAACAGAGAGAACCAAGCGAACCAAACGAACCGAGAGAGCTAAGCGAAGCGCCGCTCCCATATTGAAACAGGGGATTTCGGCGTTTCAGGAGGAATAAGGCGGGGTGGGGCTGGTATCATACAAATATCTGTGCAAACTGGCGAAATTGAAGATTTGAACGCCAGTTTTAAGATTGAAGAGTCGAACTGAGAGGAGAGGTATGTCCCAGCTGATCGAAATCCGTTGGCACGCACGTGCCGGCCAAGGCGCCGTCACGGCAGCCAAGCTGGTCGCTGACACAGCGCTTTTGGGCGGAAGCTATATTCAAGCGATGCCTGAGTATGGTCCCGAGCGTACCGGCGCCCCCCTGAAAGCCTATACGCGTATCAGTGAAGACCCCATAGAACTGCATAACAACATCACCAATCCCTCAATCGTGGTTGTGCTTGATGACACGCTGCTTGATGGCGTCGATGTTGTCGAGGGACTGCTTGAGGGTGGTACGGTGGTGCTCAATACGAGTCTTTCTGTTGAAGAGGTTCGCGAGAAATTGGGCGTTGGGGACGATGTGAAGATCGCCGTCGTCGATGCTTCGGGCATCGCGATGGATACGATCAAGCGCGATATTCCCAATACGCCGATCGTTGGCGCGCTCTCGAAGGTGACGGGCGTCGTCCCGCTCGATCTCGTGAAAGAGCGCTTGCTTGAAACCTTCGGAAAGAAATTTGCGCAAGAGATGATCGATGCGAACCTTGAAAGCGTCGATCGCGCATATGAGGAGGTGCGTTTCGCATGATAACTCCACCGCTTGAAACGTTTGAATCGTGGAAGCCGGAAGATATTCCGGCAGGCTATGTTGCCGATGCCGGCACGTCGGTGCATTACGAAACCGGCGGTTGGCGTTCGATGCGTCCGGTTTGGGATGAGGAAAACTGCACAAGTTGTATGTTGTGCTGGGTCGCTTGCCCCGATTCCTCGATCCTTGCCAAAGATGGCAAAATGTGCGGCATTGATTACGACCATTGCAAGGGCTGCGGCGTCTGCGTGAAAGAATGCCGTTTCAGCGCCCTTGCATTCGTGCGTGAGCACGAAAGCGCGACGGGGAAGGAGGCGTAAGGTTCCCATGGCAGAACATAAGGCATTTTCAGCGACTGGCAATCAGATGGTTGCCGAGGCAATGCGTCAAGTCGATCCCGATGTGATGGCGGCTTATCCGATTACCCCTCAGACGACGATTGTCGAGAACTATGCGAAATATGTGGCAAACGGCCTCGTGCACACCGAATTTGTCACGGTTGAATCCGAGCATTCCGCTATGTCCGCCTGCGTCGGCGCTTCCGCCGCCGGTGCGCGCGTTGCGACGGCGACGGCTTCCCAGGGCCTCGCGCTCATGTGGGAAGAGCTCTATATCGCGGCCGGCATGCGCACGCCGATCGTGATGGCGAATGCGAATCGCGCACTTTCGGCGCCGATCAACATCCATGGTGATCATTCGGATGTCATGGGCGCTCGCGACAGTGGATGGATCATGCTTTTCGCCGAGACGGCTCAGGAGGCCTACGACAATACGGTGATTTCGTTCCGTATCGCCGAGGACGAGCGCGTGTTGCTTCCCGTCATGACGACACTCGACGGCTTCATCACCTCTCATGCGATGGAGCGCTGCGTTCTTGAGGACGATCAGGTGGTGAAGGATTTCGTTGGTGAATACACGCCTGCTCATCCGCTCTTAAATGATGAGGCGCCGGTTGGTCATGGCATGTTCGCATTTGGCGATTCTTACATGAAGTATCGTTTGGCAGTGCGTCGGGCGAACATGGGGGCTCTTCCGGTTGTTGAAGAGTATGGCAAGGCGTGGGCCGAGATATGCGGCCGTCCATTCGACCTTGTCGAAACATGGGGTGCCGAAGACGCCGACTATCTTGTCGTGTGCCTCGGTTCCGCTGCAGGCATCGCGCGTCATGTGTGTCGCGCCCTTCGCGAGGAAGGCGTTCGCGCCGGCGTCGTGCGTCCGCGCGTCTATCGCCCATTCCCGGCGGAGCAGGTTGCAGCTGCGTGCAAGAACGCAAAGGCGATTGCCGTGCTCGATCGTGCCGATGCTATCGGGGCGTCACACGCGCCGCTTTGTGCAGATGTTGTTGGCAGCCTCTTCGATGCGGGCATCACGGTTCCGGTGAAAAACTACGTGTTCGGCTTGGGTGGTGCCGACGTTCCCGTTTCGCAGGTTGAAACGGTTTACCGCGATCTTGCCGCGGTCGCTGACGGCACATCCGATACGACGCTCGGCTTTTTAGGCATGTAGGAGGCAACCATGGCAAATCTGAAAGAACTATCGCTTCGCCCTGAAAAGCTTGCCCCCGGTCATCGCCTATGCGGAGGCTGCGGTGCATCGATCACCGTCAGGCAAGTTTTGATGGGGGTACCCGAAGACGCCGTCCCTGTCGTTTGCAGTGCGACGGGCTGCCTTGAGGTATCAACGACGATCTACCCCTATGATGCGTGGAACGTTCCATTCATTCACAATGCATTCGAAAATGCCGCTGCGACGATCTCGGGCGTGGAGGCGGCGTACAAAGCGCTGAAACGAGCGGGCAAGATTCCCGAGGACAAGAAGATGAAGTTCGTCGCCTTCGGCGGCGACGGCGGCACCTATGACATCGGCCTGCAGTCACTCTCTGGTGCGATGGAGCGCGGCCACGATATGGTGTATGTGTGCTACGACAACGGCGCCTACATGAACACCGGCATTCAGCGTTCATCGGCGACGCCGAAAGGCGCTTGGGCGACGACCGCTGAGGTCGGCTCGGTCGAGCAGGGCAAGCCGCAGGTTCGCAAGGATCTCGCCTCCATCATCGCCGCACATGGCGTTCCCTATGTGGGGCAGTCGACGGTCGGTCATTGGCGCGACCTCGTCTCCAAAGCCGAG
>CANQTB010000079.1 GCA_947626665.1 uncultured Eggerthellaceae bacterium | reverse complement strand
ACTGCGGAGGCAAGTCCGTGGGAGGATAGGGCGCTCCGCTCGCAGGGGGCGCTTTTTTCATGCTCTTTGAAGGCTGAAATAGAAGTATCTTCAGAGCATACCGTGCTGAAGTTAATAGCAAAAAACAAACAAATGTTCGCATTTATGATATAATGCATGCCGAACAAAGCGGAAGCTTGCCAAATGTTTATCGGGCAAGCGCTACGGTGGAGGTGAGGCATGATGATTGATTACGAACAGCACGAAGATGGTAGAACGCCCTATGAGTTTTGCATTACGCATGAAGGTTCTTATGATCTTGACCGAGAGGAATTTGCTGGAAGTCCTCATGCGGGCCGGGAGATTCCGCCCGTAATCGCACAAACGCTTTCCGATGGCGAGCTGTGCAAAATGCTCTATTTAACACATCTTGTCGAATCTGCGGAGTGCCCGGATGAACTTGCCTTGATTGCCGAGAGGTTTCATTCGGGCAATCCGAAATATCGTTTCAGTTCGGGGATTTGATCGCAGCCTGGATGCTCGTGCATAAAACGAAACAAACTCGAAACCTTGCCCACATAGTCACGAAACACTACACTCGTATGCTTGTCGACGCTATCTTCACAAGGGTGGGGTAGACTGGCCAAATTAATACGCGGATAAGCACCCAAGGAGTTTTGAAAACATGTTGAAACACAACGTCCCACGTGAGGGCGACGTTCGTATACCATCGGGCTGCGCTATCGCAGGCATGATGGATAAGAGCGGCGCGCGTCATGATGGGAACGACATTCTCAAGTCAATCGCTCTGATGCATGATCGGAGCAACGGGCTCGGCGGCGGTTTCGCAGCCTATGGCATCTATCCTGAATACCAGGATCTGTATGCGTTCCATATCATGTATGAGAGCAAAGAGGCGCGAACTGCGACCGAGGCGTATCTCGATACGTACTTTATGAGCGAAAAACAAGAACGCATTCCGACCGAAAACGTGAAATCAATCAAGAACCCGCCCGATGTTTGGCGTTATTTTCTTGCCCCTCATCCGGTTCGGCTCAACATGAGCGAACTCGACGAGGATGAATATACCATGCAGCACGTTTTCCATATTAATGCCGTAATCGACGGAGCATTCGTGTCTTCATCCGGAAAGAACATGGGCGCATTTAAAGGCGTTGGTTTTCCCGAGGATATCGGCGAGTTCTATCGCATCCAAGATTACAAGGCTTGGGCATGGACGGCGCACGGGCGTTTTCCTACGAACACTCCTGGTTGGTGGGGAGGTGCCCATCCCTTTACGCTGCTGAACTGGTCGGTTGTTCATAACGGCGAGATCTCAAGCTACGATACGAACCGCCGTTATGTGGAACAATATGGCTATGATTGCGAGCTGCAAACCGATACCGAGGTCATTACCTATCTGTTCGACCTTCTCGCACGTCGGCATGGCTTTTCTCAAGAGATGGCCGCCCATATTATGACGGCGACCGCATGGTCGGAAATCGATAAGATGGAACCGGAGCGCGCTGCGTTCGAGACGGCGCTTCGTACGGTTTACTCTCCGGCACTCGTGAACGGCCCATTCTCTATCATCGTTGGATCGGATGAGGGGCTTCTTGCTCTTAACGACCGCTTGAAGCTCCGTGCGCTGATGGTGGCGGAAAAGGGCGATATGGTCTATCTGGCAAGCGAGCAAGCGGCAATCGAAATCATTTGCCCCGATGCGGAAAATGTCCGTGCGATTGATGGTGGTGTTCCGCTTGTTATTCAGCTGAACAGCGTCGCTGAGCGCAAGCTCGCCGAATCGGCCGAAAACCGTCCCGAGCAGATACGCCCACCAAGGCACCACACCGGCGTCGTGCCTCCGCGTCGCAAGGAGGTCGTTTATGCTTGATTACATCCTTCCGCGCTATCGCGTTGAGCGCGATAAAGATCTTTGCATCCATTGCGGTGTTTGCGAGCGCTCTTGCGCCAATCTTGTTCATCATGTTGACGAAGAGCTTGATCGGGTGACTGCCGACCATATTAAATGTGTTAACTGCCAGCGTTGTGTGGTGATGTGCCCCACGCGTGCGCTCGCTATCACGAAATGGCCGCAGGTGGGAAATGGTTCGAATAACTGGACGCTTGATGCTTTGCAAGATATCGCAAAACAGGCTCAAACGGGCGCCGTGCTCCTCTCGTCAATGGGAAACCCCGAGCCGTTTCCCATTTATTGGGACCATCTGTTGCTCAACGCCTCGCAGGTAACGAATCCTTCCATCGATCCTCTGCGTGAGCCGATGGAAACGCGTGTGCTGTTGGGCAGTCGCCCCAATGTGCTGAAGGTGAACGAACGCGAACATAAGACGATCACGAAAATGCCACCGCAGATAAAGCTCGATGTTCCGATTATGTTTTCGGCGATGAGCTTTGGATCGATTTCGTTGAACGCGCAGATGTCGCTTGCGATGGCGGCAAAAGAGCTGGGAACGTATTTCAATACGGGTGAAGGTGGCTTGCATAAAGACCTCGAGCCCTATGCCGACCGAGCCATTGTTCAGGTGGCATCGGGGCGTTTCGGCGTCGACCCGCATTATCTGAACGCGGGAGCGGCAATCGAGATAAAAATCGGACAGGGCGCCAAGCCAGGCATCGGCGGGCACCTTCCGGGCGAAAAGATCAACGAAGAGGTTTCCAAGACCCGCATGATTCCCCAGGGAACCGATGCGATTTCTCCCGCGCCTCACCATGATATCTATTCGATCGAGGATCTTCGCCAGTTGATTTTCTCCCTCAAAGAGGCAACGCGTTATACCAAGCCGGTCGCAGTGAAGATTGCAGCCGTGCACAACGCCGCTGCCATCGTTTCCGGCATGGTGCGCGCAGGCGCCGACATCGTTGTGCTCGATGGCTTTCGCGGTGGTACAGGGGCAGCTCCGAAGCGCATACGCGACAATGTGGGCATCCCGATTGAGCTTGCGCTCGCGTCGGCGGATCAGCGTCTTCGTGAAGAGGGTCTGCGTTCGACGGTAAGCCTCGTCGCTGCCGGTTCGATTCGCTCATCAGCCGATGTGATTCGCGCCATTGCGCTCGGCGCTGATGCGGTTTACTGCGCGTCCGCACCCTTGATCGCTTTGGGTTGCCATCAATGCCAAGATTGCTCAAGCGGACGATGCAACTGGGGCATCGCAACGCAGCGGCCCGATCTGACGAAACGCCTGAATCCTGAAATAGCGGCACAGCGTGTCGTGAACCTCATCCAAGCGTGGAATCATGAGATCCAAGAGATGATGGGCGGCATGGGCATTAACGCCATCGATAGTTTGCGAGGTAACCGACTGATGCTTCGTGGGGTCGGGCTGAACGAAAAAGAGCTTGAGATTCTTGGCGTCAAGCACGCTGGGGAGTGATGGGGATGAAGCGAATTTACGCCATAGAGAAGTGGTGCATCGATTGTAAACGTTGCGAAGTCGCCTGCAAGGCGTTCCATTCGAAAAGCGGGGATGTGGTGAAATCGTATCTCATGGAAGGCGATGCGTTGAAGAGCCGCATTCATGTGGAGGGAACGCTCGACCTGTCGATTGCAGTGAATTGCCGACATTGCGAGGAGCCAAAATGTGTTGAGGGATGCATTTCGGGTGCCATGCAGAAGAACCCCGAAACGGGGATGGTGTTTTCCGATCCCGAGAAATGCGTTGGCTGTCGCACTTGTGTTTCGATGTGTCCTTATGGATGCGTGAGCATTGAAACAGTGGAAAACCGAAGCATTGCGCTGAAATGCGATTTCTGTGGTGAAGCGCTTGGCGAGCCGGGGGTTCCGCGCTGTGTTGCCACCTGTCCGAACAATGCATTGATCTATGTGAAAAGCGAGGATTGTTAAGATGACGACCTCGAAACATGCAACTCACGAAACAAAAGAAAGGCCGTCGGACAGCATGAAAACGACGGATTATCTGATCGTCGGAAACTCTGCCTCTGGCGTTACCGCAGCAGAGACGATTCGCGAAACCGACAAGGAATCGACGATTACAATCGTCAGCCGTGAACCGTATCACGTTTACGGGCGCCCGCTTATTTCCTATATGATAGAGGGGAAGACCAGCGAGCAGAATATCGGGTTTAAGCCGGATGGTTTCTATGAGAAGAACCGCATCGAAACGCTTTTTGGAAAAGATTTCGAGGTGACGAGACTCAAACCGCAAGAGCATTGCGTGGTATTTGCCACCGGAGAGCAGATGGCTTATCGGAAGTGTCTTATTGCCACAGGGAGCAACCCCTTTACGCCTCCTATCAAAGGGCTTATCGGCCCAGAGAATGTATTTCCTTTCATTACGCTCGATGATGCGAAAGGCGCATGGAGAGAGGCGGAGCGTGTTACCAAGGCAGCCCATGAAGAGGGCAGGCGAAGCCGTCTTGTTGTAGTAGGTGCCGGACTTATCGGTCTGAAAGCTGCCGAAGCGCTTTCTTATCACGTTGACGATGTTCTCGTTCTGGAACTTGCGCCCCGTATCTTGCCAGCAGTTCTTGATGACAAAGGCGGAAAGATCCTCCAAGGTCTTCTTGAGCCTCATGGCATTGTGTGTATGCCGACGGTTTCTGCCGAGGAATTCCATGTGAAAGACAATCGCGTTGTCGGCGCACAGCTTACAAACGGGGAGGAAATCACCTGCGACATGGTGATTGCGGCCGTCGGGGTTCGTCCGAACACGGCGTTCGTCGTTGAAGCCGGCGCTGCCGAAGGGCGCGGTCTCGTATGTGACGAGTGCCTTCAAACATCGCTTCCCGATGTGTTCGCTGCGGGTGATGTTGTGCAGGTAACTGATGTTCTCGACGGCTCGCAGAAGCCGCTCGCGCTCTGGCCGAACGCTCTTGTTCAGGGTCGCATTGCCGGCGCTCAGATGGCGCAGGCAGCTAATGCCGAAGAATTCAAGGGAAGTTTTGCTGTTAACGCGGTCGATTTCTTCGAGGTGTCGCTTTTAACGGCGGGGATCATCAATCCAGTCGAAGTAGAGCGGTGCGATATTCGTGAAACTGCAACAGAGAATCAATACACGAAATTCGTCATTGTCGATGGCTGCCTTAAAGGCTATATCCTTCTCAATCGTCCGGAGAACGCGGGCATTTATACTGCGGTGATTGATGCGGGCATCCCCCTGAGCGAGCTGGGAGAAAACTTCCTTACCGATCCTCCGCAAAATCTCGAGTTTACCTCCGAGGCGCGCTGGGAACGCCTCCATAAATGCTACCCAAGCAACTTCGATCGCCTTGGCCGAAAGGAGCAAAGCGCGTGAAAGATAAAATAGAGCATGCCGCAAAAGCAGCAGCTGTTGAATGCAGCGAAAAAGAAGCAGCGGCGGCAATGCAGAGCGCCAAGGAAAGCGTTTCCTTGGGAACGCTGCACTTCAAAGAAGCAAACGAACTTGTCCGTGAGGCTCTGGATAAAGCTGACCTAGTGGAGCTTCACGACGTTTATGCGCAACGCTACATCGGCTGCACGATGCCTGAGGGCAAGCGCCTCGAGATTCATGGAACGCCCGGCAATGATATGGCATGCTATATGGACGGCGGCGAGATCGAGGTATACGGAAACGCTCAAGATCAGATAGCAAACACGATGAACGAAGGGCGTATCATCGTTCATGGGCGTTGCGGAGATGCGGCGGGGTACGGAATGCGCGGCGGCCAGATTCTCATCCGCGACGATTGTGGATGGCGTGTTGGAATTCATATGAAACAGTTTGAGAATCATTGCCCTGCAATCGTGATTGGCGGAGATGCCGGCAATTTCCTCGGCGAGTATATGGCGGGTGGCATCATCGTTTTGATGGGCCATGCAGGTGCCTATCTGGCAACCGGCATGCATGGCGGAACGATCTATCTGAAGCATGCGCTGAGCGACGAGGACATTCCGCAAGGGTTGGTTCAGGAACAGGTTGATGAGAACGACCGTGCGGTACTGCGCACCTTGCTGGGGCTTTACCACGACGCCTTCGAAGGAGAGATCGATCCTGCGTTCGATGCATCCGGTGAAGGATACTATCGCTTAAGGCCTGCGAGCTCGCGTCCCTATGCCTCAATGTATGCGAACTAGCCACAGATGATAGCCTTCTGGTAATTATAAGGCTGCAAATCGAATGAGAGAGCGTCGCCAAATGTGGTGATAGCGTGCCATATACCTTAAACCTTTCGAGAATTTGCAAATTCAGCCTTGCGAAAACTATCCTAACGGCTATCATGCTGTCTGGTCGGGAATAAGCATATCTTGTATATTTGCAGCATAAAATCTACCACATACGGGGTCTGACCTGATCAACTGCGTTGAAGGAAAGCAGGTCTTGTAGTGTCCTCGTATGCGACGAAACTGTCTTTCCCCTTGGCTCTGCGGGTTCGGCGAAAGGTGAAACACCGGAACGACTTCGGAATTTCCTACATCACACTCAAAATGCAAAATGAAATCTGAAGGTTCTTTTATAGCCATTTGCCTCCCGCAGCGCTTCAGCGCAGCGCTGATTCTTCATAGCATTTCATGATGTCAAAAGTAACCATTTGCTACACATAGCATATGAAACAAGCCTCTCACCTGCACGTTGCGCTAGCATGTCAACATCTGACGAGCTGTCGCTATGGGGTGAGCACAATGGCAAAAACATCTCTTGAAGCAGACAATCCCCAAGGGCTGGGACTTTTCCGTCTTGTCACCACAGTCATCACGCTTATCATCGGAGGCGGTGTATTCACGCTTGCCGGCGACCAAGCGTCGGGCGGGGCGAACGGCACGGCGATCCTTACGGCATGGGGCATCTCGGCGATAGGGGTCTTCTGCCTTGTTATGACATTTTTCGCGCTCTCGCGTCTGAAGCCAGAGTTGCGCAGCGGCATCTACTCTTATGCCTCGGCAGGCTTTGGCGAATTCCTTGGGTTCAACAGCGCTTGGGGGTATTGGATCTCCGCACTGTTGTGCACCGTGAGTTTTTCTGCACTTTTATTCGGCGCGTTGGCATACTTTTTCCCGATCTTCGGTGACGGACACAACCTTGCCTCGATCATTGGAGCTTCGGTGGTTATTTGGTTTTATGCTGGTCTTGTTGCGCGTGGTATCAAGGAGGTTTCGGCCGTCAACGCCGTAATCACCATCTCGAAAATTGTGCCAATTCTTGTCGCTATTGTTGCAATTATCTTTGTCGGGAAATTTAATCCGCAGATCTTTATGGAAAACCTCAGTACAGGCGCCGATCCAACGATGAACTTCTTTGAACAAGTGCAATCGGCCATGATGATTACCATCTGGGTATTCGTCGGCATTGAGGGTGCGGTTGCGATTTCGGGTCGCGCAAAGTACACGCACGATGTAGGCAAGGCAACGGTTATCGCTTTCATTTGCGTGCTTTCCATCTATCTTATGGTGTCGATCCTTTCCATGGGCGTTATGCCGCTTTCAGAGCTAGCTCAACTGCAGAATCCCGCACTTGCCTATGTGTTGGCGGAAGCGGTTGGTCCTTGGGGTGCGACGCTCATCAATTTTGGCGTGTCGCTTTCGCTCATCGGCGCGATGCTTGGTTATACCGTGTTGGCAAGCGAATCGCCCTATGAGGCGGCAGAGGGCGGCGTATTTATCAAGGCTTTTACCAAGACGAACAAAAAAGGCGCTCCGATCGTCACCCTCGTGGTGACGAACTGCATCATTGAGGTGTTTTTGATCTCAATGTTGTTTGAAAGCGGCGGCTATCAGTTTTTCTATACGTTATCGGCCGGCATGATTCTCCTGCCGTACCTTCTTTCTGCGGCATATTTTGCCAAGCTGACGTTCACAGAGCGTGATATTTTCAAAGGCCGTCTTGGAGGGGCGTTGGGTTTGTGGCGCGTGCTGGCAATCGTTGGCGTGCTCTATAGCTTTTTCCTCGCGTTTGCCTCGGGCGCCGTTGGGCTAACGCTGATGTCGCTTTTGTATTTGCCCGGCATTCCCCTGTATATCATTGGCAAACGCCAACGTGGTGAAAGGTATCTGGAGAGCAAGGTCGATAAGATCGTTGTTGCCATCATCGTGATAGCTTCGGTGGTGTCGATCGTCCTTCTCGCCCTCGGCGCCGTCTCGATATAAATTCTCATATACTATCTATCCCGCTCAGGCGGGGCTGTCTTGGGAAAAGATCCCCACCCCCCTCTTTTCTCGTGCGAAAAAGTCTTTTGTCGCATAGGTTGGCAGTATGAAAGCGAGGGTTCTTCTCGTGCCAAAGATTTTCCCGTTGCCCGGCTGAGTGTGCTTCGCACACGAGGGTAAGGGTAAAAGGGAAAAGATTGGGTGCGAGAAGAGGCCGCAGCGTCAATTCATTCCGACGTTTGTCAAAACGCCGGAACAACAGAATGGCGGAGGGATGGGGATTCTCAAAAGAGTCGCTTTGCGCCTCTTTTGGTACGTCGCGCCCTTCGCGTACTTCGTACGCGCGCTCCTTACAAAACAGCCCACTGGGCTGTTTTGCCCTTACGGGTCCGAATCCCCACCCCCCTCAAGGGAGCTGAGGCGTTTTTGATAATAATGGATTACTTTTGTTGTAAATCTTCTTAACCAGAATGGCGGAGGGATGGGGATTCGAACCCCAGATACCCTTTTGAGGCATACACGATTTCCAATCGTGCTCCTTCGGCC